>NZ_JBYUPU010000008.1:0-267608 GCF_058135425.1 Paenibacillus sp. MAH-35 | reverse complement strand
GCTTTCGGGAACTAGACGGCTGGATTCGCAGGCGTCTGCGCTCCGTCCAACTTCGCAGTTGGAAGAAGGTAAGGAAGCTCCATCGTGAAATGAGGCGCCGAGGTTGGGATAACAGTGATATGCCTGGCCTGCGTATGAGGGCATGGAGGAGTTCACATTCAACCTATGCTCAGTTCGCGATGCCAAACAAGTGGTTTGAGGAAATGGGTCTATGCAGTCTTCTTGAGCTTTACAATGAACATCACCCCCAAAGGGGATAATCTTGGAGGAGCCGGATGCGATGACCCGCACGTCCGGATCTGTGAGAGGCCCATGCAATTGTGCATGGGCCTACTCGATTCGAAATCAAGTTGTTTTTACATGCGTCATATCGTTAAATTATGGCAGAGAGTGCTTTACAAACCGTTAGCAGCCCATTATAATGTTACATATTGAACCGAGTTTCTGTCATCGGGGTATAGCGCAGCCTGGTAGCGCGCACCCTTGGGGTGGGTGAGGTCGCACGTTCAAATCGTGTTACTCCGATCGATCAACAAAAAGCCGTTTTCTTCCTGCAGCGTTGCAGATGAAGAAGACGGTTTTTTGTCGTCCCACTCCGATTCCGCAGTACATGACGAAGGCAGGCCGAGGTTCCTCCAGGCGGTCAGGCATGAAATGGAAACCGTGTTGCCGAATAGAGATCTTCCTAAGCTTCCATTCTATGGAGTATAAGTTACGGAACTCGCGAAACGGGGACAACGGATCATGAAATCAAAGTGGCTGCGGTGGTTAAGGGGCGAAGAGTCGCTGCAATCGAGCCGGCAGGCTGCGCAAATTATCAGAAACGAGATTGCCCGGCAACTGAATACCAACTTGTCGGATCTGTACGCTTTGTTCAGTCTCACCCCGGAACTGGTCGTCCGGATGCTGGTGATCAAACAAAGCGGTATGCAGGCCGCACTGGTGTATCTGGAAGGCATGACGGACAAGATTTCGATCGACCAGCATATCATCCGTCCGCTCATCGAGGAAGAGAAACAAAGCGGGGAGCTTGGCATATCGGCCGGACCGGTATACAAGACGCGGCAGTGGTCCAACATCGAGACCAGCATCCTGGACGGCTGCAGCGTGCTGTTCGTCGAAGGTTCCGGCGAGGCGTACCTCATCCGTACCCAAGGCTGGCCGCAGCGGGCGATCGAAGACCCGCAGCTCGAAGCGTCTCTAAAAGGAGCGCACCAAGGGTTCGTAGAGACGGCGATCCAAAACGTCGCGCTCATTCGCCGGTATATCCAGAGCCGCGAGTTAAAAAATAAAGAAATGATCGTAGGCTCGCGCGCTAAAGCGAAGCTGTCGATCCTATACATCGCCGATCTTGTCAAGCCGGAGCTGCTGAAGGAAATGACGGACCGGCTCGGCAAAATCAAAGTGGATAGCATTTTGAATTCCGGAGAGCTTGCCGAATATATCGAGGATAATCCCTTTTCGCCGTTCCCCCAGTTTATTGCCACGGAGCGGCCCGACACGGCCGCCTCGCACTTGCTGCAAGGCCGGATCGTCGTCATCGTCGACCGCTCGCCGAGCGTATTGATCGGCCCCGCCACCTTCTGCTCTTATTTCCAGAGCGTCGACGACTACAGCACCCGCTGGCCGATCGCTTCCTTTATACGGCTGCTCCGGTACTTGGGCTTTTTTCTTTCTACGTTTTTGCCGGCAATCTATATCGCGGTTATCTCGTTTAACTACGAGATCATTCCGCTCGATCTGCTCATCTCGATAGGCGAATCCCGGGAACGCGTGCCGTTTCCGCCCATTATCGAAGCTCTGGTTATGGAAATCACGCTGGAGATGCTACGGGAGGCGGGAATCCGGCTGCCCTCGCCGATCGGGCAAACGGTCGGCATCGTCGGGGGGATCGTGATCGGGCAGGCTGCGGTACAGGCGGGCATCGTCAGCAACATTATGGTGATTATCGTAGCTTCGACTGCGATTGCGTCTTTTATTTTGCCCAGTTACGACATGGCGTCGGCTATCCGTCTGCTCCGGTTTCCGGTGATGATCGCCGCTTCGATGTTCGGGCTGATCGGCATTGCGATCGCCCTGATGATCCTGGTCGCTCACCTGATCTCGCTCGAATCGCTGGGCACCCCGTACGGGACGCCGTTTGCCCCGGTCCGCTTTTCCGATTGGAAGGATACGCTGATCCGGCTTCCCTTGTGGAGCATGAAGGACCGCCCGAAGGAGACAAGGACGAAGCAGAGCCGCAGGCTGGGAGAGCCGGAATCGGGCGGTGAAGGGCGATGAAACGATACGGATTCAATGAAATTACGCTGATGCAATACATCACGATCATTCATGGGGGCCAGGTCGGGGTAGGGTTGCTGACGCTGCCGCGAGAAATGGCAAAAACTGCGGGCACCGACGGCTGGATGGCGATTGTGCTCGGCTGGGCAATTGCCGTAATTACCAGTCTGTGCATCGTCGCGGTCATGCGCCGGTATCCGGACGACACGATTCTCGATTTGGTTCGGCGTTTGTTCGGCAAATGGGCGTGCCGGGCGGCCGCTGTCATCTGGCTCGCGTACTTTGTGGCTGCCTTTGCGGCTGTTCTCGCAACATCCGTTTCGATTACGAAGGTGTGGGTTCTCTCGCAAACTCCGGCGTACATGATGGTGCTGTTGTTTCTGCTGCCGACCGTGATGGTGGCCCGCAGCGGAATTCGCATACTCGGCCGTTATGCGGAGCTTGTATTTTACTGTTCGCTCGCAGCCCCGTTTTTTCTGATCGCGCCGCTCAAGGAGAGCCACCTGGTCCATATTCTCCCGTTGATTAAAGGGGAATGGTCAGGCGTGCTGCAAGCGGTGAAACTGACGGCCCCTTCCTTCCTCGGGTTTGAAGTCGGGTTTTTCCTGTATCCGTTTCTCCTTCGGAAAGAGCGGGCGTATACGGGGGTGGTCATTGCCAACACCTTGTCCATGATCGTTTTTATGCTCGTTATTTTTTCGAGCAATTTATTTTACAGCCCCGACCAGATTGCGGAATTTACATGGCCGACCTTAAGCTTGCTGAAGGTAATTGAATTTCACTTTCTGGAGCGGTTCGACATCGTGTTTCTGGCGTTTTATTTGTTCCTGCTGTCGACTACCTGGACCCCGCTGCTGATGCTGGCCGGGCATTGTGCAAGCCGGCTGACCGGACAGGCGGATCATGCGCCGCACGTGTACGCGATAGCGGGGACGGTGTTTGCCGTATCGGTGTTTTATTTTCCTGCGGTCCAGGAATTGCGCCTGATGGAACAGCTCTGGTCCAGAAGCGGCCTTGTACTGGCTTATGCGACACCGTTTGCCCTTCTCCTCGTACTGGCTGTAACGAACCTGATCCGGAAAAACCGGAGGACGGAGGGGCGCGAATGCGGATAATGCGTGCGGGAGTCGTCGCCGCCCTGCTGCTCGCGCTTCTGAACGGCTGCTACGACCAGACGAATCTGGAGGACATTACGCTCGCCCTGACTTTGGGTATCGACGTTAATGAGGACAACGAGCTGCTCATCTATACATCCAGTCCGGTATTCAGCAAAGAGGCGAAGCAAAAGACGGAAGATTACGGCGTTAAGGCGACAACCATTCGTCAGGCTCGAGGGAGGCTGGATTCGATGGTGACCGCGATGACCAAAAGCGGCAAAATCCAATCGATCCTGATTGGGAAGCAAGTATTGGAACAGCCCGGCTGGTTTAAGCTGCTGGACACCTTAATGCGCGACGCAAAGATGACCGTTAACAGCAGGATTATTGCCGTCGACGGGAGCGTGGCGGATATTATGGAGTTTACCCCGGAGGATAAGCCGCGATTGTCCCAGCATATCGCCAAGCTGATCGATACGGCCAGCCGTCGGAACATCTCGTTTAAGACGACTGTGCAGGAATTTCATCGACAAATGTTCGATAAGGGAATGACCCCTTTCGTTGCCGAGCTAAAGAAAAAGCGGCAACTGGAAATAACGGGAGCGGCTCTGCTTGATGAACGGGGAAAATATTCCACTTCACTCGGGCTTCAAGAAACGACGCTGCTCCAATTGCTGCAAAACGAGAAAAAGGCGGATACGTCGCTGACGATCCCGCTTTCGGCCGCCTCGACGAACGGACAGCTGCTGAACAACCGGGCCAGCTTTTATGTCAAACGGGCGAAGACGAAAATCCGGCCAACCTTCGATAAGGGCAAATTTGTGTTTCAGGTGAAGCTGAGCCTCGATGCGGCCATATCGGAGAACCTGGATTCCGATATGGAAGAGGAGCAGATCGGACCGATTATCCAGGCGGAGCTGGATAAAGAGTTTATGACCCTGATCCGTAAGCTCCAGAAGCACCGGGTAGATCCGGTCGGCTTCGGCATGTACGCCCGGGCTTACACGTACCGGGAATGGGAGAAGGTGAAAGACCGGTGGGCGGAATCGTTTGCGGAAGCGGATATCCGGCTTGTGACGAACGTTCGGGTCGTCGGCACCGGAATCATGCAATAGCCGAAGCGGCAGCGAATTGACAACAGGGCCGTTTTGCCGCATCATAGGAGCAAACGGACGCTTCCGCAATCGATGCGGATCAGGGGAGGAACATTCCGAATGGCCCATGACAAAGAAAACGGGACGATTCAAGGCGACTACTTCGTCATCAAGGCGAAAGAAAACGGGGTTCATGTGATCGGGCTTACACGGGGACACGATACACGATTCCATCATACGGAGAAGCTGGATAAAGGCGAAGTGATGATCGCCCAGTTCACGGAGCATACGTCCGCCGTCAAAATCCGCGGAAAAGCGGTCGTCATGACCCGATACGGCACGGTCGAAACGGACGAGTAGCGCGACCTCGAATAAGGCTTCAAAAGGCAGGCATAGCCTGCCTTTTTCATTTGTACAATGAGATAGGGGTGTAAATGCACCGAATGTACAGGGTAGAGCCCCTGCGGGAGGGATGTGCCTTGAAGTCGGTTTACCGGATTCTCGTCGTCGCGTTCGTATCGATTGGTATCGCCGCTTTGCTGTCCATCGTGCCGAAACTTGACGGATCGCTTGCAGGAGGGGCGGCGGACACGCCCGTATTTCGCCCGGAGTCGGCCGTTATGCTGAGCGACCGCAATCTGGTCGATCTGCTCGTCAAGCTGCCGCTTCAACTGGATATCGCCCATGTCGAATGGAGCGACTCGATTTTGTCGGTTGATCTGAGATCCGGTCCGGATGGAATGAAATCCGAGACCGTATATGACGATTTGTACGTTTTGTCGCAGGCGGGTTTTGCCGGAACGAAAAATGTAAAGCGGATGCTCGTCCGCCTTATGGAGCACCCGTCCCAAGCCAAGGGCGTCCCCCAACTGCTGATGGCTATGGACGCCAAACGGTCGGATGCGGACGGGGCTGCCGCCGGCGGTCGTCTGAAAGGGACGAAAGAGCAATATATCGTCTCGAGCTTTAACCTGACGTACACCCACAGATGGATGGACCGGCTTCAGCATTAGCGGAGGCCGGCTGCGGCTGCGGACTTTGCCGTAATTTGCATCATATAGAATGTGCGTGGTGCGCCCGGTTATGATATAATGGTTTAGATTTCTAGGATGAACGCACATTGACGCTTGTCGGCGGTACGGAGGCTTGTATGAACATTTACTCGATTGCGGATGCGACGAAACCTTACACCGATTACGATATGATCCGGGATCATACGGAGCTGCCCGAATTTCCCAATTTTCGCACCCAGCTTTTGTATACGTTTCTCCGTAAACAATCGTCTTACGCGGATCAAAGCGAGCTGTACTCGATCGTCGTATCGCTGGCTCAGCTCGGACTCGATACGCACGATCTGGTCAGCGAAACGAACGAACGCAAAGAGAAAAAAGAAGCTCGTTCCAGACAGATGAAGGTGCTTGCCGGCGATTACTTCAGCAGCCGGTTTTATCATCTGCTGTCGCAGGCCGGCCAGGTGGAGATGACAAGGGGGATCGCGGCTGCGATCTGCGAGGTGAACCGGCTGAAGATGAATTTGTACAGCCGGATGCGCCAGTGGAAGATGACGACGGACGAGTATATGCGTTTTTCCGTCGACATCCGCATGCAGCTGTATTTGACGTTTTCCAAGGCGCTTGAAGGTTTGAAGCCTAACAGCTGGCACGATATGCTCCAGGGCTACACCCAATGTGAAGTGTTGCTTAACGAACTGGGCCGCATCGAGCGGGAACGGGATTTCCGCTGCGGATGGGCGTTTTGGCATTTGCTTCAGATCGGGACGAAGGAAGAGCGGAAACAGCTGCAGAACGGCGATACCGATCCGGGCAAGCTGCGCTCGCTTCTGCATAAATACAACGTCAAGGCAACGCTGTTCCAGATGCTGGAGACGCAGTTCAAGCTGTTGTCGGACAAGATCCGGCAATTTGATTCGGAGAAGCTGGTCGGCGAGCTGTATCAGATCGGGGAGCCGTTTGCCAGAGCATTGACAGCACCGAGGGTATTGGAGGAAGTGTGAGGTGGAGATGAAGACTAGCAAAGAGCAGTTCGTCCATTCCGTATTTGAAAGCATCGCTCCCAAGTACGATCTGATGAACGATCTGATTAGTTTCAGGCGGCACAAGGCTTGGCGCAAGTATACGATGAAGCAGATGGACGTCCGACCCGGGCAGACCGCGCTCGACGTATGCTGCGGAACGTGCGACTGGACGGTAGATCTGGCCGAGGCCAGCGGGTCGGGCCGGATCGTGGGGCTGGACTTCAGCAAGAATATGCTCGATTTCGGCGAACGCAAAATCGCAAGCCTGAAGCGGGACGATCAGATTGAGCTCGTCCACGGCAATGCGATGGAGCTGCCCTTCGAAGACAATACGTTCGATTATGCCACGATCGGCTTCGCGCTGCGGAACGTGCCGGATTTGGAACAAGTGCTGCGGGAGATGTGCCGTGTCGTGAAACCGGGCGGACTGGTCGTCTCGCTTGAGCTGTCCAAGCCGACCTGGCAGCCGTTTAAGTCGATTTATTATTTTTACTTCCAGAAAGTGATGCCGCTGATCGGCAAGCTGATAGCCAAAAAGTACGAGCAGTACAAATGGCTGCCGGAATCGCTCGTGCATTTTCCGGATTACAACCAGCTTGCCGGCATATTCCGGAAGATCGGGCTGGACGACATTCGCGTCAAACCGTTTTTCCTCGGAGTCGCGGCTTTGCATATCGGCGTCAAGCGGGAGGGAACGTCCGATGTGGAATAAGACGAAAGTCTTTCTGGAAATGATCAAGTTCGAGCATACGATATTCGCCCTCCCGTTTGCTTTTATGGGCGCCGTACTCGGCTCGGTTGTGGAATACGGCCATTTGCCGTCGTGGGCTCAGATCGGCTGGATTATCGTTGCAATGGTCGGTGCACGCAGCGCCGCTATGGGGCTGAACCGGCTGATCGACAAGGCGATCGACCTGAAAAATCCGCGCACGTCGAACCGGGCGATTCCGGCCGGACTGCTGTCGGTCGGAGAAGTATTGCTCTTTATCATCATTTCGTTTGTCCTGCTGTTTTGGGCGACGGCCAACTTGAGCGCTCTGGCGATGAAGCTGCTTCCGCTCGCCGTCTTTATGACCGTTATTTATTCGTACACGAAACGGTTTACCTGGCTCTGCCACGTCATCCTCGGTCTTACGATCGCCCTTGCGCCGCTAGGCGGTTGGGTTGCGGTAACCGGAACGATCGACTTATCCGCGATGGTGCTGTATATCAGCGTCGCCTTCTGGACGGCCGGCTTCGATGTGATTTATGCTTGTCAGGACGCCGACTACGATCGCAACGAAGGGCTGCACTCCATACCGAGCCGCTTCGGGATCGGACGAGCGTTGATGATCGCAAGGGCGTTTCATCTGATCACCGCCGCCGGACTGATGAGCCTTTTTCTGATAACGGATTTAAGCTGGTGGTATTTCGCCGGACTGATCATCTCTTACGCGATTATGTTTTATGAACATTTCATCGTATCGCCTAACGACTTGTCCAAGTTGAATACGGCGTTTTTTACGATGAACGGAGTTTTGAGCGTGGTTGTGTTTTGTTTCACATTCCTTGACGTGGTGGTGCGCTACCTATGGTAGACAATGCAAGCCGCGAAGGATGGGTGGTCGGCATTACCGGGGCGAGCGGCGCCGTCTACGGAGTCAGGCTGTGCGAAGCGCTTCTGGAGCGCGGGCTGCCGGTTCATCTCGTCGTTACCGAGGCGGGCTGGAGGGTGCTGCGGGAGGAGCTGGGCTGGGACACTTCTCACCGACAGGCGACGCTTGAAGAGAAGTTCGGCCGTTTCTCGGTCCAACCGCGTTATTATCCGATCGCCGATATCGGTGCCTCGATCGCCAGCGGATCGTTCCGTACCGCCGGCATGGCGATCGTCCCGTGCAGCATGGGAACGTTGTCGGGCTTGTCGCAAGGCGCCTCGGGCAATTTGCTGGAACGGGCCGCCGACGTTATGCTGAAGGAGGGGCGGAGGCTCGTGATCGTCCCGAGGGAGACGCCGCTTCACGCGATTCATCTGGAAAATATGCTGAAGCTGGCGCGTATGGGAGTGCGGATCGTTCCGGCCATGCCGGCCTTTTACCATAAGCCGTTGTCGATGGACGAGCTGGTCGATTTTATGGTCGGCAAAGTGATGGATAGTATGGGAATCGACAACGAGATGTTCCGACGATGGGGAGATGCTTGAGTTATGCACCATGAATCACGGATACGCATCGGGAAGATCAACTATACGAACGTGTGGCCCATTTATCATTATTTCCCGCACGAGCGGTTCGGCTCCAGACTGGAAT
This sequence comes from Paenibacillus sp. MAH-35, assembly GCF_058135425.1. NCBI lineage: Bacteria > Bacillati > Bacillota > Bacilli > Caryophanales > Paenibacillaceae > Paenibacillus > Paenibacillus sp. MAH-35. The sequence continues at coordinate 258,817 of NZ_JBYUPU010000008.1, read as the reverse complement.
GGATCGAGCAGGTGCCGACCGGGCTGAACCGGGCGATGCTGGCCGGAGAAGTCGATATGGGGGCGATTTCTTCGTTTGCCTATGCCGAATCGCATGAGCGCTACGAGCTGTACCCGGAGCTGTCGGTAAGCGCGCTCGGCAACGTTAATTCGCTGCTGCTGTTTCATAAGAAGCCGCTCGAAGAGCTGAACGGCTGCACGGTTATGCTGCCCACAACGTCCGCTACGACCGTTAACTTGCTTAAAATTGTGCTGCACCGCTTTGTGGGAGTCACGCCCCATTACGTGTATGCCGCTCCGTCTTTGGATACAATGATGAAACATGCGGATGCGGCGCTTCTGATCGGCGACGACGCGATCCGGGCGAGCTGGTCCGATCATCCGTACGAAGTGTCCGATCTGGGCGGACTGTGGAAACGGTATACCGGGGAATGGATGACGTTCGCCGTATGGGCCGTCCGCAAGCAGACGATCGAAGCTTATCCGGAGCTGGTGGCCGACGTGCACGAATCCTTCCTGAGAAGCAAAGCGGCAGGACTCCAAGATCCCGAACCGATTGTGAGGAAGGCGCAGGCCGAGATCGGCGGGACGCTCGAATACTGGCGCGGCTATTTCCGCAATCTAAGCCACGATTTCGGCCCGGATCAGCGGCGGGGGCTGAGCTTGTATTTCCGGTATGCCGCAGAACAGGGGCTGCTATCCGAGGATGCGCCGCTCCGTATCTGGACTGATAATTCTGTAACTAGGTGACTTGATGAAACTATTGGATATTTACGCCAGAATGAAAAAAGATATCGCTTACGTCGAGCGTGAGCTGGAAAGCAGCGTTTATTCGGAACATGCGATGCTTAAGGAAACGTCGCTGCATCTGCTGAAAGCGGGAGGGAAACGGATTCGTCCGGTTTTCGTCCTGCTTGCCGGCCAGTTCGGCAAGTATGATCTGCAGAGACTGAAACATATCGCGGTGCCGCTGGAGCTGATCCATATGGCCTCGCTTGTGCATGACGACGTGATCGACGATGCGAATACGAGGCGCGGCCAGTTGACGGTAAAGTCCAAGTGGGACAACCGGGTTGCGATGTACACCGGCGATTACATTTTCGCCAAGGCGCTTACGGTCGCAACGCAGCTGTCCGATCCCCGCATCCACCGGATCTTGTCGAAGGCGCTTGTGGAGCTGAGCATCGGGGAGATGGAGCAGATCCGCTACTTTTTCCGGACTGACCAGACGCTGCGCAATTATTTGCTCCGCATCAAGCGCAAGACGGCGCTCCTGATTGCGATCAGCTGCCAGCTCGGCGCGGTCGCTTCGGAAGCTTCGGACGACGTTTGCGACAGCATGTATGCGTTCGGTTACAATGCGGGGATGGCCTTTCAGATCCGCGACGACATCCTCGACCTGACAGGTACGGAGAAGGAGCTCGGCAAGCCCCCGGGAAGCGATATCCGGCAAGGCAACATCACGCTTCCGGTATTATGCGCGCTGCGCGACCCGGCGATCCGAAGCGAGCTGCTGGCCGAGATCGAACGGATCCGTCTTGTCGACGGTCAGACGGATGTTACGCCCTTTTTGCGCATCATCCGCAGCGGTACATACATCGGTGAAGCCGACAGGCTATCTTCGAATTATATTGACAGGGCGATAGCGGCTTTGTCCGGCTTGCCGGATATTCGCGCCAAGCGCGACCTGGTTCAGATCGCCCATTTTATCGGCAACCGTTCTTATTGAGGAACCGCTGCCGGTTAGGGAGCAAGGCATATCAACGTATGGATTGCGGAAAATCAACCGACAATGGTTGATACAATGGAGCCGAGTGGAGGGAATGGATATGGAAAGAACGTTTCTGATGATTAAACCGGACGGCGTACAGCGCGGGCTGATCGGCGAGATTGTGGGCCGCTTCGAGCGCAGAGGGTTTACACTCATCGCCAGCAAGCTGATGATGGTGTCCAAGGAAAAAGCGGCTGCGCATTACGCGGAGCATCACGGCCGCCCTTACTATGACGATTTGATGAACTTTATCACGTCCGGCCCCGTGTTCGCCATGGTATGGCAGGGCGATCAAGTGATCGCGCTGTCCCGGATCATGATGGGCAAGACGAATACGCTTGAGGCGGGAACCGGCACGATCCGGGGAGATTTCGCCGTACATACGAACCGCAACATCATTCACGGCTCCGACTCGCCGGAGAACGCCGTCCGCGAGATCAACATCTTCTTCGAGCCGCAGGAGCTACTCGATTATACGAAGACGATACAAACATGGATTTGATATTTTTCGACGTCATTCGGCAGGAAAATCCCGTATGCTATGGAACTATAGTAGCATACGGGATTTTTGCGTTTCATCGCGGAAACGGCTTCGTTTAGAAGCTTTTCGTACATAGGGATAGGTGGGGAGACACAGGTGGAAGACAAAGACTTCGCGTTGTTTATTAAAAAAGTGAAAGATTACTCGGCGATCGACTTGTCCCAGTACAAGGAAGCACAGATGAAACGCCGGCTAACCACGTTGTATACGAAGAAGGGGTTTGCGTCGTTTACCTCCTTTTTCGATGCGATGGCGAAAGATAAGGAGCTGTATTACGAATTTCTCGACCGGATGACGATCAACGTATCCGAATTTTGGCGCAATCCGAACCGCTGGGAAATAGTAGAGAGCCGATTTCTGCCCGAGCTTGCCCGGGGGTCCCGCCGGCTGAAATGCTGGAGCGCCGCCTGTTCCACGGGGGAGGAGCCGTATACGCTGGCGATGATCATGTCGGAGCTGGGCCTGCTCGAATCGTCGCAGCTCGTGGCGACGGATATTGATGAAGGGGCGCTGGAGAAGGCGAGGCGGGGCGTCTATCCGGACCGGTCGCTTCGCGATGTGCCTCCGGCGTATGTGAAGAAATATTTTACCCAGAAAGATATGACGTTCTCGGTCTCGGATTCGTTAAAGAAGCATATCCGGTATTCGAAGCAAAATTTGCTGCACGATCCGTTCGACACGCAGTTCGATCTGATCGTCTGCCGCAATGTGATGATTTATTTTACCGAGGAAGCGAAGCATATGCTGTACCATAAGTTCAGCCGGGCGCTCAAGCCGGGCGGACTTTTGTTCGTCGGCAGCACCGAGCAGATTTTCTCGCCGGGCCAATACGAGTTCGAGCCGGCCGATACGTTTATATACCGGAAAAGAGCGGCCCATGTATAACCGCTTCCATATATTCCTATACTAAACCTGTACTTTCAATCAGGAGGTTTGCCCCTAATGGATAAACGGAAGGTCATTACGGCATATCGGCGCGGCTTCATAACGATCCAGGAGTGCGCGCAAATACTCGGCATCGACTCGGTGCAGGTTCTGGGTATTATGAACGATCCGCTGCCGGCAGACAAGTCCCGGATCTATCCGCAGCCCGTCAACGGCTGACGGTAGTTCCTTTTCGAATCGTACGGATCAAGTGCGCCCCGCGCGGGGCGTGCTTTTTGTCGTTAAACCATTTAACTTGTAAGACTTGCCCTGCTTATAGGCAGGAAGGAAACGATTAAGAGCGGTCGGGCACTTTTAGCGGACGGTTTTTCTTCCGTCGCTTCCGTCGCTTCTGTCCGCATTCCCGGCCGGGTCATCTTACCACGCTCATTTCCTTGTCAAACCGGGGGTGCTATACTATAATTAGCAAAGGAAATTCGGTACATGAAAGCGCTAAAGCACGGCTATAGCGTTCAGATGTATGGGATCAGGATGAAAGGGGATTACCGTTCATGAGATATTTGACAGCTGGGGAAACACACGGCCCGCAACTGACCGCGATCGTGGAAGGGCTGCCAAGCAATTTGCCGCTGACCGGGGAGCCGATCAACGAGCAGCTCGCACGCCGCCAGAAAGGTCACGGCCGGGGCAAACGGATGCAAATCGAGAAAGATACGGCACAGATCGTAGGAGGCGTCCGTCACGGCAAAACGACTGGAGCGCCGGTTGCGCTTGTCGTCGAGAACCGCGATTGGAAAGCATGGACGACCGTCATGAGCATCGAGGACGTCGAAGAGGGCAGCGAAGGCAAACGCCGCGTCAACCGCCCGCGTCCGGGACATGCCGACTTGAACGGCGGCCTGAAATATAACCAGAAAGATCTTCGCAACATCTTGGAGCGCTCCAGCGCCCGGGAAACGACGGTTCGCGTCGCTGTCGGCGCGATCGCCCGCCAGTTTTTGGCGCAGTTCGGCATTAAGGTAGCCGGACAAGTGATTCGGATCGGAGAAATCGAAGTCAACCGCCAGGAGCTGCCGATCGACGAGTTAATCCGGATCACCGAAGAGTCTCCGGTTCGCGTCGTCGACAAGGAAGCGGAAGAGCGGATGATCGCCGCGATCGACCAGGCGAAGGCCGAAGGCGATACGCTTGGCGGTATCGTTGAAGTTATCGTCGAGGGCGTTCCGGTCGGTCTGGGCAGCCACGTCCAATGGGACCGCAAACTGGACGGACGGATCGCGCAAGCCGTCGTTTCCATTCAAGCTTTCAAAGGCGTCGAGTTCGGTATCGGGTTCGAAGCGTCCGAGCGTCGCGGATCGAAGGTGCACGACGAGATTTTGTATAATGAAGAGACGGGCTTCCGCCGCGGCTCCAACCGTGCAGGCGGTTTCGAGGGCGGCATGACGACCGGCGAGCCGATCGTCGTCCGCGGCGTAATGAAGCCGATCTCTACGCTGTACAAGCCTTTGGGCAGCGTGGATATCGATACGAAGCAGCCGTTCTCCGCTCAGGTGGAACGTTCCGATACGTGCGCGGTTCCGGCCGCAGGCGTTATTATGGAAAGCGTAGTCGCCTGGGAAGTCGCCAGAGCGTTTATGGAGAAGTTCGGCGGCGATTCGATGGAAGAGATCCGCGCCAACTACGACAATTTCCTCGCGCAAGTGAGGCAGTACTAATATGAAGCAGCTGACGGTTGATCTGGGAGAACGGTCGTACCCGATCTACATCGGCGAAGGTATTATTAGCGGTCTTGCCGCTACTCTCGCCAACCACAAAATCGGGACCAAGTCGCCGATCCTCGTCGTTACGGACGAGAACGTGGCGAAGTTTTATTTGGCACAGGTCAAAGACTCGCTCGAAGCCGGCGGATACCGCGTCGCAACCGCTGTAGTAGCGCCCGGCGAGAAGTCCAAGTCGCTGGCTGTGCTTGAAGATATGATTACGGTAGCGCTGGAAGCGGGACTGGACCGCAGCTCTGCGGTGATCGCAATCGGCGGCGGCGTCGTCGGCGATCTGGCCGGCTTTGTCGCGGCGAGTTATATGCGGGGCATCCGCTTCGTGCAAATTCCGACGACGATCCTCGCGCACGACAGCAGTGTCGGAGGCAAGGTGGCGGTCAACCACAAGCTCGCCAAAAACGTCATCGGCGCCTTCCATCAGCCGGAATTCGTCCTGTACGATACGGCAACGCTGAAGACGCTGCCGGAGCGGGAGATTCGCGCCGGGCTGTCGGAGCTCGTCAAGGAAGGGTTTATATGGGACCGGGAGTTCGTCGAATGGTTTGACGCCAATACCGACAAGCTGCTTGCCCTCGATTCGGAGGCGCTCGCGCATGCCTTGTACATCGGCTGCGGCGTCAAAGCAACGGTCGTGTCGCAGGACGAGCGGGAGGGAGGCCTCCGCGCCATCCTGAACCTGGGTCATACGATCGGCCATGCACTCGAAGCGGTATCCGGGTACGACGAGCTGCTGCACGGGGAAGCGATCGCGATCGGCATGGTCGGCGCGGCGATGCTGTCCGAGAAGCTCGGCAATCCGGGATCGATCGCGGTCGAGACGGAGCGCATTTTGCGCAAGCTCGGGCTGCCTGTCCGCATCCCGTCCCATCTGGACACCGATGCGATCATGAGCGCACTGATGCACGACAAGAAGTTCAAGGAAGGCACCATGGTGTTTATTATTCCGACCGCAATCGGCGAGGTCGAGATCAATTCGAACGTATCGTCCGTATGGGTCAGAGAAATTGTAGAGCGGTTGAAAGGGGAGGCTTGAGCGGACATGTTCGTTAGGGGAATACGCGGGGCCATCACGGTGGAACACAACGAGGTAGCGGAAATCCTGAAAGCGACGATCGAGCTGCTCGGTCAAATCGTCGCCGACAACCACATTCAGCCGGACGATATCGCGCACGTCTTCGTAACGGTTACGCAAGATTTGGATGCGGCCTTTCCGGCCAAGGCGATTCGTCAGATGCCGGGCTGGGAGCTCGTGCCGCTGATGTGCGCGCTGGAGATTTCCGTACCGGGCGGTCTGCCGAAGTGCATCCGTCTGATGGTATCGGTGAATACCGACAAATCGCAGCGGGAAATCCAGCACGTTTATTTGAACGAAGCCAAAAAGCTCCGTCCGGACTTGTCCGAGACGACCAAGTCCTAATTGTTTATATTTCGAAAACGGTTGACGGTTTTCTTAGATCTGTTGTATAGTAAGTGGAAAGCATGAACAAGGCAAGTCGAGAACAGTAGAGTTTAGGAATTAGTCGAGATGAGTGGAGTACAGCCGAGTGAAGCGAAGGCGGGAGCCGCCGGTAGCTTCAGTTGTTTCGAGAATGTTCGTGGGCTGGGCAATGTTTGACCGGGAGCGGTCGAAGTTACCTGCGGAACCTGCGGACCGACAAGCGAAGAGCCGGTTGTTTCATTGCCAGGAGAAGATGTCCCGGTGTGAAACATTGCCGTATTGGTTTTCGTTTGGCGTTTTTTTTCGAAATAAACGCTTGTTCCCCAACCGATCGATATTCAAACCTCTACTTCGGTAGAGGTTTTTTTGCATTCATATAGCTACAGGCCAACTGCGGCGAAGGAGAGATGACGAATATGTACACGCCAGAACTCAATGAGGTAATCCGGCTAGCCCAAACCCACAACTTAATCCCGGTCGTACGCAATTTGATGGCGGATACGGAGACGCCGATCCGGGTGTTTCAGCATTTTTACGAGGAACCGCGGGCGTTCCTGCTGGAAAGCGTGGAGGGCGGCGTCAAGTGGGCGAGATATTCGTTTATCGGAACCGACCCGTTTTTGATGGTGAAAGGCAAGCACGGCCGGATGGAGATCGAACTGAACGGCGTTCGCCAAGTCGTGGACGACAAGCCGCTCGAGACGTTGAAAGGGCTGCTGCGCGGGTATTCGAGTCCGGCGCTGCCGGATTTCCCTCCGTTTACAGGCGGCGCGATCGGATTTTTCGGATACGATCTGCTCCAGCATTACGAGAAGCTTCCGGCCCATCGGCATGACGATTTGAATATGAGCGACATCGAGTTTATGTTCTGCGATCAGGTGATCGTGTTCGACCATTTCAAGCAGCAGGTGAAAGTGATCGGCAACGTTCATATCGGGAAACACGCGACGGACGCGCAAATCGCCGAAGCGTACCGGCTTACCTGTTCCAAGATCGACGCCACGATCGAACGTCTGCAGCAGCCGATCGCCCAGCGCTCCATCCAAAATGCGATTCCGGCCGATGTGGATTTGGGAGAGGTGCACTCCAATCTGACCAAGGAACAATACATGGCGAACGTCGATAAGGCCAAGGAATACATCCGGGCGGGCGATATATTCCAGGTTGTCCTCTCGCAGCGATTCCATATCGAGACGGAGATTTCCCCGCTGTATGTGTATCGCGTGCTGCGTGCGACGAACCCTTCGCCGTATATGTATTATTTGAAAATGGACGACGAAGTCATCGTTGGAACGTCCCCGGAAGCGCTCGTGAAGGTCGACGGACAGCGGGTGGAGACGAGACCGATCGCGGGAACGCGGCCAAGAGGCAAAACGCCGGAGGAAGACGCGGCGCTTGAAGCGGAGCTGCTGGCCGACGAGAAGGAACGGGCGGAGCATCTCATGCTGGTCGACCTGGGGCGCAACGATATCGGCCGGGTCGCTGAATTCGGCTCCGTCAAGTGCGACATGTACATGGAGATCGAACGGTATTCTCACGTTATGCATATCGTGTCCAATGTGTCCGGCAAGCTGCGTGAAGATAAAGATTTCTTCGACGCCTTTATATCCTGCATGCCGGCTGGAACGGTATCGGGCGCTCCGAAGCTGCGTGCGATGGAGATTATCGCGGAGATCGAGCGGGAGGCGCGCGGCGCCTATGCAGGGGCCATCGGCTATCTCGGTTTCTCGGGCAATCTGAATACGTGCATCACGATCCGGACGCTTATCTTCAAGCATGGCAAGGCGTACATCCAAGCGGGAGCCGGCATCGTCTGGGACTCCGTACCGGAGATGGAGTACAAGGAAACAGTGAACAAAGCGATGGGGATGCTCAAGGCGATCCGGCTGGCGGAAGCGATATTCGGAGAAAAGAAACCGGCGGCCGCCGTACTGACGAATCAGGACTATTACTGATCTGCGATTATTTCGAGGGGGGAAACGGACATGGACCAAATCAAAACGATCCAGCAGACGATTGCCAAAGTGGTGAGCGGCGCGCATCTGACGCGGGAAGAAGCCAAACTGGCGATGAACTTCGTCATGGAGGGCGACGCGACGCCTTCGCAGATCAGCAGTCTGGTAACGGCGCTGCGCATGAAGGGAGAGACCGCGGACGAAATCGGCGGCTTCGCCGAGACGATGCGCGGCAAGGCCAATCTGGTAAAAGCTGAACGGATCAATTTGCTGGATACGTGCGGAACGGGCGGAGACGGAGCCGATACGTTCAACATCTCTACCGCATCGGCCATCGTAGCGGCAGCCGGAGGCATTCGCGTAGCGAAGCACGGCAACCGGGCGATGTCGAGCAAAAGCGGCAGCGCGGACGTGCTGGAGGCGCTGGGTGTCAACATCGGGCTGTCCGCGGAAGAGGCCGCATCCTGTCTGGAGCGCATCGGCATCTGCTTCATGTTCGCCCAGGCGCACCATCCTTCGATGAAGCACGCGGCTGCGCCTCGTAAGGAGATCGGAATCCGGACTGTATTCAACCTGCTCGGACCGCTGACCAACCCGGCCGGGGCCGACCGGCAGCTGCTCGGCATCTTCGACCGCAACCGGACGGAGCTTATCGCCGAGGTGCTCGGCTCGCTTGGGATCAAGCGGGGGCTCGTCGTAGCGAGCTATGACGGGCTGGACGAGATCAGCATATCGGCCGCGACCAAGGTGACGGAGCTGAAGGACGGCTCGATCCGGACGTTCGATATCAGCCCGGACGATCTCGGGTTGAAGGCGTATCCGATGAGCGACGTCGTTGGAGGCGACGCGGCGGCCAATGCGGACATTATCCGCTCCGTGTTCCGCGGCGCAGGCGGCGCCTGCAGGGATATCATTCTCGCCAACGCGGGAGCTTGCTTCTACGTGACCGGACGTTGCTCAACGCTGCAGGAAGGTGTAAAATTAGCGGGTGCGGTCATCGACTCCGGGAAGGCGGCGGAGAAGCTGGAGCAGCTAGCACAAGTAACGGGAGAACTGAGCCATGTTTCTTGATAAAATCGTAGCAACCAAAAAAATCGAAGTACAGCGGCTGCAAGAAACGTTTTCTTTAGCCGAAGCGGAGAACCAAATAGCGGCAATGCCTGCCTGTCTCGGCTTCGAGCGGGCCCTTTCGAGCGGACGGAAGCGGGGCATGGGGCTGATCGCCGAGGTGAAGAAGGCGTCCCCGTCGAAAGGGCTGATCCGGCCCGATTTCGATCCGGTGAGCATTGCCAGATCGTATGAAGCGGCGGGAACGGACTGTATATCGGTATTGACCGACGTCGACTATTTTCAAGGCTCGAACGAGTATTTGAGCGCGGTGCGGCAAGCGGTCGGCGTGCCGATTCTGCGCAAAGACTTTACGATCGACGTCCGGCAAATCTATGAAGCGCGGCTGATCGGCGCTGATGCGATTTTGCTTATAGCGGCAATCTTGACCACATCCGAGATGAGACAATTTTTGGCGACAGCCCGCGAGCTGGGACTCGACACACTGGTCGAGGTGCATGACCGTGAGGAACTCGAACGGGTGCTCGAGCTGGATGCGACGTTAATCGGGATTAATAACCGCAATCTGCGGACGTTCGTGACCGACCTCCATACGACGGAGGAGCTGATCCGGCACACACCGGGCGATAAGACGGCCGTCAGCGAAAGCGGCATCGCTTCCCCGGAAGAGATCGCCTACTTAAGCTCGATCGGCGCACGCGCCGTATTGGTAGGGGAAACGTTCATGCGCAAGCCCGTTATCGAAGACGCGGTAACCGAATTGATGGGGCGCTTGCCTGTTCAAGGCGGTCGATAGGATGATGACTACGGTGAAAATATGCGGCCTGAAGGACAAGGCGACGGTTGAAGCCATCCTTCATCTGCCGATCGATCATATCGGTTTCTTATTTGCAAAAAGCAAACGTCAGGTCACTCCCGGTGAAGCCGGGGAGATGATCCGGGTAATTCACGAGCGCCGCGCCGCGGGACAGCCTGTTCCGCTAACGGTTGGGGTGTTCGTCGATCCGTCCCGGGAGCTTCTGGCCGAAGTGATGCGTGAGGCACCGCTGGACGTCGTCCAGCTGCACGGATCGGAAAGCCCGGACTTCTGCAGGTGGGTGAAGATGACGTTCGGCGTTCTCGTATACCGGGTATTCTCCGTGACGGACACCGGCCCGGACCAGGCGGGCGAACTGGGGAACGTTCTGGACCCGTATGCGGGACAGATCGACGGTCTGCTGCTCGACACCGCGGGGGGCGGAACCGGCAAGACGTTCGAATGGAACCGGATTCCGGCTTACCATGCCTGGACTGTCAGGAACCGCATTCCGCTGCTTGTAGCGGGCGGCCTGCATCCGGACAATGTGGCCGGCTTGATCGGGTCCTATCCTCTGGACGGCGTAGACGTATCGAGCGGCGTAGAGACGGACGGCACGAAAGATATTGCGAAAATAACAGCATTTGTCGAAAGGGTGAAACGTCATGAGTCGCATGCAAGTGCCTGACGAGCACGGACGGTTCGGAACCTTCGGGGGCCGGTACGTTCCGGAAACGCTGATGAACGCGCTGATCGAGCTCGAGGAAGCGTATCGCTACTATTCGCAAGACCCGGATTTTATTAAGGAAGTGCAAACTCTGCTGAACGAATATGCGGGCAGGCCGTCGCGGCTGTATTACGCCGAACGTCTGACGGAGCATTTGGGCGGAGCGAAAATTTACTTGAAGCGGGAAGACCTGAACCATACCGGGGCCCACAAAATTAACAATACGATCGGACAGGCCGTCCTCGCCAAGCGGATGGGCAAGAAGAAAGTAATCGCCGAGACCGGCGCCGGGCAGCACGGTGTGGCCAGCGCGACGATCGCCGCCCTGCTCGGACTCGAATGCAAAGTGTTTATGGGCGAAGAGGATACGAAGCGGCAGCAATTGAACGTATTCCGGATGAACCTGCTCGGAGCCGAAGTCGTTCCCGTCACGTCCGGTACCCGGACGCTGAAGGACGCCTGCAACGAGACGCTGCGCTACTGGGTCAGCAACGTGCACGACACATTTTATATTTTGGGCTCGGTCACCGGTCCTCATCCATATCCGATGATGGTCCGCGATTTTCAGCGGATTATCGGGGACGAGGCGCGCGCCCAAATGCTCGAGAAGGAAGGGCGTCTGCCTGATGCGGTTATCGCCTGCGTCGGCGGGGGCAGCAATGCGATGGGGATCTTCTATCCGTTCGTCGGCGACGAATCGGTCCGCCTGATCGGCGTAGAAGCAGCAGGGCGCGGTGTTGAGACGGAAGAGCATGCCGCTACGATGACGAAGGGCAGTCCGGGCGTGTTCCAAGGCTCGCTCAGCTACGTGCTGCAGGACCAGTTCGGTCAAGTGCTGCCGGCTCATTCGATCTCGGCAGGGCTCGATTATCCGGGCATCGGTCCGGAGCATTCGTATCTGAAAGATTCCGGTCGGGCGGAATACGTGCCGGTTACCGATAAAGAGGCGCTGGACGCGCTTCAACTGCTCAGCCGCACCGAGGGCATCATTGCCGCGCTCGAAAGCTCGCACGCCGTAGCGCATATGCTCAAGGTCGCTCCTACGATGAGCAAAGACCAGATTATCGTCGTTAATTTGTCCGGCCGCGGCGACAAAGACGTCGAATCGATTATGGGATATTTGGGAGGTGGCGCGGATGAATCGCATTGACGCCAAATTTGCCGAGCTGAAAGCAAGCGGCAGAACCGCGCTGATCCCTTACATTACGATGGGCGATCCGAACCCGGACGTATCGGTATCGCTGATGCGGGAGCTGGAGACGGCCGGCGCCGACATCGTCGAGCTCGGGGTGCCGTACTCCGATCCGCTGGCCGACGGCCCCGTCATCCAGCGCGCCTCCGAGCGGGCGCTGAAGCACAACATTACGATACTGGACTGCATCCGCATCGCCAAGGAGGCGCGCGAGCATAACGTCAGCCTGCCGTTTATTTTGTTCACTTATTATAATCCGGTGCTGCAGGTCGGGCTGGAGCGGTTTTTCGAATTGCTGGCTGAGCACGATATTAGCGGCGTCATCATCCCGGACTTGCCGTTCGAAGAGAACGGACCGGTCAAGGCGTTGTCCGACCGCTTCAACATTCATCTGATTCCGCTCGTGGCGCCGACCTCGGAAGATCGGATCGTCAAAATCGTCTCGAGCGCATCCGGCTTTATTTATTGCGTATCCTCGCTTGGCGTTACCGGCGTCAGGAGCGACTTTTTCTCCGGTATCGACGAGTTTCTCGCGACGGTTCGCCGTTCGACCGACTTGCCGATCGCGATCGGATTCGGCATCTCAAGCAGCGAACAGTTCGTCCATTTCTCCAAGTCGTGCGACGGCGTAGTCGTCGGCAGCGCGATCGTGCGCAAGATCGAAGAAGCGACGCCGCTGCTGCTGTCCGAATCTTCCCGGTCCGACGGACTGGTCCAGGTGCGGGAATTCGTCCGACAGCTTCGCGGTTAACCGGAATTATTCATTCAGGAAGGTTTCCTCTTAGTAGGAAGCCTTCTTTTTTTGTCTGAACCAACGTCTGCCCCCTATCCTGTCCTATATAGGGAATTCATGGGTCCGATTGTGAAGGTCGTGTAAAAGAACCACAACAATTCATAAAAAATCACATGTAAGCGCGTTCAGATGTCCGGTATCATTAAAGTCGACAACAAGGAGGGGGAAGCAGATGGCGACCGAAATGAAAGCGGGTGCGAATCCGCCGCTTATAGGGAACCGGCCGAAGAAGACAAGCTATTTAATTAAACATTGGCCCATATACTCGATGATCATCCCGGGCTTGCTCTTTTTTATCGTATTCAAGTATATTCCGCTAGGCGGAAGTATTATCGCCTTCCAGGATTACAATGTGTTCGACGGAATTGCCGGGAGCAAATTTGTAGGAGCCAAACATTTTCTGAATTTGTTTACGTACCCGGAGTTTTACCGGATCTTCAAAAACACGCTGTTGATCAGCATCTACCAGCTGGCATTCGGCTTCCCGGCTCCGATAATTCTCGCTTTGCTGCTGAACGAAGTGCGCAAGGCGGTGTTTAAACGGACCATCCAAACCGTGCTCTACCTGCCCCACTTTTTATCCTGGGTAATCGTAGGCGGTCTGGTCATCAGCCTTCTGTCGCCTAGCACAGGGCTGGTTAACGGGATTGTGAAGATGTTCGGCGGCGACCCGGTCTTCTTCATGCAGGAGCCTTCCTATTTCCGCACGATTGTGGTAACGTCGGGGATCTGGAAAGAGGTCGGCTGGGGGACGATTATTTACTTGGCGGCGATGGCCGGCGTTAATCCCGACCTGTACGAAGCGGCCGAAGTGGACGGCGCCGGAAAGCTGCGCCAGATGTGGAACATTACGCTTCCCTGTCTGCTGCCGACGATTATGGTCATGCTTCTGCTTCGAATCGGCAGCATACTCGACCTGGGCTTCGAGCAGATCTACAGCATGCTCAATCCGCTCGTTACAGAGACGGGCGAAGTGTTCGACACTTACATTTACCGGATCGGTCTACTGGGCGGCCAGTTCAGCTACACGACTGCGATCGGCCTGTTCAAATCCGTTATCGGTTTCATCCTGCTCGTAGGCGCCAATATTATCAGCAAGAGAACGACAGGAAGTTCTATTTACTAGAGAGGAGACGGCTTACGTATGATTCGGACAACATGGCCGCAGAAGCTGTTTACCGTTGTGAACTACATGTTTCTAACCTTGCTGAGTTTGACGATGCTGATTCCGCTGCTTCATATTCTGGCAGGCTCTTTAAGCGGCAACAGCGCTTTGATGGCCGGGGAAGTGACCGTGTTCCCCGTCGACTTCACCTGGTCGAACTATCAAGTCGTGTTCACCGATCCCGCGATCTGGAGGGCGTTCGCCATCACGGTGCTCGTCACCGTGTTCGGAACGGCGATCAGTCTGTTCCTGACCTGCCTGATGGCTTACGGGTTGTCCCGGAATGTGAAGGGCAGCTCCATCATCCTGCTGTTGGTCGTATTCACCATCATCTTCCAGGCTCCCATGATTCCGACCTATATATTGGTCAAATCGCTCGGCATGCTGAACTCGTTATGGGCGCTTATTATTCCGGGAGCTATCAGCGCCTTTAATATGATCATTATGGTATCGTTTTTCCGCAACATTCCGGAGGGGCTGATCGAATCGGCGCGCATCGACGGTGCAGGCGAATACCGGACGTTGTTCCAGATCGTCATTCCGCTGTCGCTGCCATCTCTGCTTACGATCGGTCTGTTTTACGCCGTAGGTTATTGGAACAGTTATATGCAAGCGTTGCAATATATCCGCAAGCCGTCGCTGCATCCGCTTCAAGTCAAGCTGAGGCAGATGATTGTCGAAAGCGACGTCGATTCGCTCCTGCAAAGTACGATGGCCTCGATGCAATCGGCCGAAGGGATCAAGATGGCGTCCATTATTTTCGCCACGATTCCGATCCTGCTTATTTATCCATGGATCCAGAAGCACTTTGTGAAAGGTGCAATGCTAGGATCTGTTAAAGGATAAACTATACATCAAGAGGAAAAAGGAGAGGGTTCTTGTGAAGATGAAAAAAACATTTTCGGTTCTGCTGTCGGTAACTTTGGCGGGGGCGGCGCTGGCCGCATGCTCGACCGATAAAGAAAACGAAAATGCCGCGGGTCCGTCGGAGACTGGTCAACCAGCCAAAATCAGCGTTGCATTAGGAACGGGCAATTTGCCGTATGTGACCGGTTCGCGGGACATTAATTCAGACAAATATGTGAAAAAGCTTGAAGAACTGGCCAAAGTGGATCTGGATCTCGAGCTGATCCCGCACGAAAACTATTCGCAAAGTCTGACTCTTATGTTTGCCAGCGGCGAAATGCCGAATTTGCTTCAAACGAAAGGAATCAATACGCCTGAAGTAGCGCCGGCGGTGGATTCCGGCAATCTGATGCCGCTGAACGACCTGATCGACCAGTACGGTCCGAACTTGAAAAAGTACGTGCCGAAAGAATCCTGGGATTCGACGCGAGTGAGCAAAGACGGCAAAATTTACGGGATTCCGCAGGAAAACCCGATCCGTAACGGTACGGTCACCTATATCCGCCAAGACTGGCTGGACAAGCTGGGGCTGAAAACGCCGAAAACGATCGATGAGTATATCGAAGTGCTTCGCGCCTTCCGGGATCAGGACCCGAACGGCAACGGCAAAAAAGACGAAATTCCGTTCACGTCCCGCGCCAAGTTTTCCTTCGGGCAAGCGTTTTTCGGAGCTTATGACGTAGCGCCGGCTTTGTGGAAACAGGTCGACGGCCAGCTCGTACCCAACTTCATCCGTCCCGAGATGAAAGACGCTTTGAAACTGTACAAGCAGCTGTATGAGGAAAAGCTGATCGACAACGAATTTTTCGTCATGCAGGGCAAAGACTGGGATGCGAAAATCAAGGGCACCGGTGTTGCGGGCATGTGGGCGCACTCCGCTTCGTATCCGGACAAGTGGGAGAACGATGTCAAGACGGCCGTGCCTACGGCTAAAGTATCGGCGATTCCTTCCCCGGTAGGACCAAGCGGCAAGCCGGGCGGTTCGGACGAGATCGGCTCGACGGTGTCCGACTATGTGTGGGTCATTCCCAAAGATACGAAAAATGCGGCCGATGTCATCAAGTTTTTGGACTGGTACTATAATCCGGACAACAAGGATAAAGACAACTTCCTGCTGTACGGGCTGGAAGGCGAAACCTACACGGTCGACAACGGACAAATCAAATACAAGGCTCCGACTACGCCGGAAGAAACGCAAGCGGAATTTATGCACCAGGGATGGCTCGCCTTTACCGGTCAAAAGAAGTATTTGACCGATGAAACGTTTATTAAGAGCAAGCCAGGCGGCGACAAAATTTTGGAAACTATGAAAATCGCTGCGGCCGAAGGTCTCGTCAATGACGGAAGCGAAATGCCGGTAATGCCCGCCATGCAGGCACGTCCGGAGCTGAAGTACGACGGACTGTGGCTCGAGTTTGCCTCCAAAGTGGTAACGGGCAAGGAGCCTGTCGAGAAATTCGACGAGTTCGTAGCCGACTGGAAAAAACGCGGCGGCGAACAGCTGGTGAAAGAAGCGACGGAATGGTATAAAGCGAAACAAAAGTAACGCCAGGCTAGAGCAAACGAAACCTGCAGTTCGAAGCGAAGCATATCGGTTCGCGGACATCTGTCCGGATTCGCAGGCGGTTCCATCATTAGCTTAAACAGCGAACCCTCGATGCGACATCGGGGGTTTCTGCTTAGAAAGGAAGATCGCACATGAACGAGCTTCATCTTATCTGCAATGCCCATCTCGATCCGGCCTGGCTGTGGGAAATCGATGAAGGCGCCGGCGAGGCGCTGTCCACGTTCCGGATCGCCGCAGACTTTTGCGAGAAGTACGACGGATTCGTTTTTAACCATAATGAGGTAATCTTGTACCGGTGGATCGAAGAATACGACCCGGAGCTGTTCGAGCGCATCCGCATGCTGGTGCGTTGCGGGAAATGGCACATTATGGGTGGGTGGTACTTGCAGCCGGATTGCAACATGCCGAGCGGGGAGTCGTTTGTCCGGCAAATCGTGACGGGCCGCCGTTACTTTATGGAGAAGTTCGGCGTGCGGCCGACGACGGCGATTAATTTCGATCCGTTCGGACATACGCGGGGGCTCGTCCAGATTATGGCCAAGTCCGGTTACGACTCTTACATCGTATGCCGTCCAGGAGATAACGACTGCAAGCTGCCCGGGGACGAGGTCGTATGGGTCGGGCACGACGGGTCCGAGATTATCGTGCACCGCGCGTACAAGGCGTATTTGTCAGGCAAAGGAAAAGCGCATATCAAAGTGATGGATTGGATGAGCGATCATATCGGCCGGGAAACGGGGATGGTGCTCTGGGGCATCGGCAACCACGGCGGCGGGCCGTCGCGGATCGATCTCGAGCAACTGCAAGAGCTGAAGAACCGTACGAAATCGTACCGGATCGTGCACTCCACCCCGGAAGCGTATTTCAAACGGCTGAGAGAGACGGGAACGGAGCTGCCCAAGTACGAGAACGATCTGAACCCGTGGGCGGTCGGCTGTTATACGTCGCAAATCCGGATTAAGCAGAAGCACCGGCAGCTTGAGAACGAGCTGTATCTGACGGAAAAGATGGCGGCACATACGGCGCTGGCCGGTCTCGCTGCGTATCCGCACGAGCCTATCACCGAAGCGTTGGAAGATTTGATGCTCGCTCAGTTTCACGATATTTTACCGGGCTCGTCGATTCAGCCGGTGGAAGAGTACGGACTGCGGCTGATGGATCATGGCCGGGAAATTTTGGCCAGGCTGCGGGCCCGGTCGTTTTTCGCCTTGACGTCCGGCCAGAAGAAAGCCAAGGAAGGCGAAGTGCCGATCTTTATCTACAACCCGCACCCGTTCAAGGTGAAGGGTGTATTCGAATGCGAATTTCAGCTTCAGAAGTCGACGAAAAACCAGTTCGCCTATCCGGTGCTGACGGCAAACGGACGGGAAATCCCGTGTCAGGTCGAGAAGGAACTAAGCAACTTGTATATCGACTGGCGGAAACGGGCGGTATTTTACGCCGAGCTGGAGCCGGGCACGATGAACCGGTTCGACTGTACCGTAGAGCTGCTTGCCGAGAAACCGGCGCCGTCGCTGAAGGAGCGGGACGGAGCGATCGTGTTTGAATCGGAGCGGCTGCGGGCTGTCATTAATACGGCTACCGGACTGATGGACGAATTGTCCGTTGACGGGGTATCCTGCCTGCAGCCGGGTGCGTTCAGGTCGATCGTCATTGCGGACAACGACGACGCCTGGGGCAGCGCGGTGCAAAGCTTCCCGAACCGGATCGGCGAATTCAAGCTGATGTCGAAGTCCAAGGGGACGAAAGTATCCGGGGTCAAAGGATATCCGATCGCATCCGTGCGGGTCATCGAAGACGGAGCGGTCCGGACGGTGATCGAAGCGTTGTTCCAGTACGGGGACTCGACGCTGGTGACGACTTACAAGCTGCCGAAGCACGGAGCGGAATTCCAGGTTGATGTGGTCGTATACTGGCACGAGCAGAGGAAGCTGCTGAAGCTGGCGATTCCTACCGTATGGAGCGATGCCACCTATGTCGGACAGGTGGCTTACGGTGTGGACGAGCTGCCGAATAACGGACGCGAGGTAGTGGCGCAGAAGTGGACGGCGGCCGTCTCCGAATCGGCGAATTATGCATTCACCTGCATTAATGACGGCATATACGGCTCCGACATGTCGGACGGCGAGATTCGTCTGACGCTGCTTCGCTCGCCGGGTTACGCGGCGCTGCCGGGCGGCAAGAAGAAGCATACGATGCCGAACGACCGGTTCTCGCCCCGGATCGATCAGGGCGAACGCCGCTTTTCGTTCTGGTTCCAAGCCGGACAGGCGGAAGAGAGAAAAAACGCGGTCGATCGGGATGCGCTGGTTCATAACGAAAAGCCGTATACGTTAACTTATTTTCCGTCCGGTAAAGGAGAGCGGCCGCTGCCGGCCGCCGAGATTAGCGACGGCGTTGTGCAATTGACGGCTTTCAAGCGTGCGGAGCAGTCGGAAGATTTTATCATACGTTTATTCGAACCGACCGGTCAGCCGCGGGAAACGGAGTTGCATATTCCGATCCTTGGGTTGAGCCGCCGCGTCTCCCTCGGAGCTTTCGAGATCAAAACGATTCGGCTCCATGTGGCGGACCGCAAGCTGACCGAGGACACGTTAACCGAGTCGATCTGAATCGGCGAACGGCTCCGTGAATCATCATCCATCTTAGAAAGAAGGTACCCGACATGGAACGATTAGCGATTAACGGGGGAAGCCCGGTACGT
Organism: Paenibacillus sp. MAH-35; assembly: GCF_058135425.1. NCBI lineage: Bacteria > Bacillati > Bacillota > Bacilli > Caryophanales > Paenibacillaceae > Paenibacillus > Paenibacillus sp. MAH-35. Next base: position 239,532 of record NZ_JBYUPU010000008.1, on the reverse strand, counting down.
ACAACGCCGTTTCCGGTTTGGCCGGTATTCGGGGAAGAAGAGGAGCTGTACATCCTTGATGTAGTCCGTTCCGGAAAATGGGGCGGTACGAACCGAAACAAGCTGCCGGTTTTTGAAGAAAAATTTGCAGCCATGCACGGGGCGAAGCACGCCGTTTCCGTCACGAACGGAACGATTGGCCTGACGGTTGCGCTGCAGGCTGCGGGCGTGAAGCCCGGCGATGAAGTGATCATGCCGCCGTATACGTTTATCGCGACCGCTTCGGCCGCGCTTCTCTTCGGCGCGATTCCCGTATTCGTCGACGTAGAACCGGATACGCTGCTGCTCGACCTAGATAAAGTGGAAGCAGCGATTACGCCGAGAACCAAAGCGATCATCGCGGTTCATATCGCCGGCGCGCCGGTTAATATGACGCGCTTGAACGAAATCGCGGCAAAGCACGGCTTGCGGGTCATCGAGGATGCGGCCCAAGGAGTGGGCGCGGCCTGGGACGGCCGGCCGGTCGGCGCGCTTGGCGACTTCGGCTCGTTCAGCTTTCAATCGGGCAAAAATGTAACGGCCGGCGAGGGCGGCATCATTTTGACCAACGACGAGGAGCTGGCGGACATCGCCTGGTCGCTCGCCAACGTAGGCCGTATCCGGCAAGGCGCCTGGTATCAGCACGAGCGGGTCGGCTGGAATTTGCGGATGACGGAATTTCAGGCGGCGATTTTGCTTGCCCAGCTTACGCGGTACGACGAGCAGCTGCAGCGCAGAGACCGCAATGCCAAGCTGTTAACCGGGCTGATCTCCGAGATCGGAGGATTCCGCACGTTGAAGCTGGACAGCAGAACGACGCAGCATGCGCATCATTTGTACATGTTCGGTCTGACGAGCGAGGCGGCGGACACGATCGGGAAAGCGGATTTCATCCGGAAGGTTAATGCAGAAGGCATCCCGCTGCTGCCGGGTTACGTCTCGCTGAACCGCAATCGGGCCGTTGTCGCCGAGATCGAGAAATGGACGGGAGAGAAGCGGGAGACGAGCTGCCCGGTCAGCGAACGATTCGACGAACGCGAAGGATTGTGGCTGCACCAAAACGTGCTGCTCGGCACGGAACAGGATATGCACGATATTGCGCAAGCGCTGGGTAAAGTGATGAATTCGTACGGTTAAACGGCATAAAGACGGTTCATAACGAACAGCTGGGGGAGTGAGAAAGATGAAGATGGCTCGGGTAGGCGTGCTGCTGGACCGGCATATGTTGGAGCGGCTGCAGCAATTTCGGCTGAATGCGTTTGAGAAATTCGTAACCGAGATACTAGCTCATCGGGGTATCCCGTTTGAAGTGGTTCATAGCCTGGATGAGATCACAAACGACAAGTATGATCTGCTGATCGCCGCAGTGGTCGCGGACACCCGGCAGTCGGCGGAACGGTTGTGGCGGTTTGCGGAGCAAGGAGGGACGCTAATTGGCTACGGCGGTCTAAACGCGATGGCGGACCGGCTCGGCTTCATCCGCGGCGAGTCGTCAGGAGCCGGATACGCCGAATTGCCGGAACCGTATCCGTCGGATCGGCCGCTGCGGTTTTTGGCTGCACAGCCGTGGCTGCGGGTGGAAGCAAGCGGAAGCATACTGGCTGCGGAAGCGGGCACGCTCGCGCTGGGACGGCCGGGCGGGGAGCCGTTCGGACCGGCGCTGCTGCGGTTTACCGCCGGCCAAGGCCGGATCGAACGATGGACGGTCGATATCCCTACGACGATCGTCGGACTGCAGCAAGGGCTGAAGCCCGTGCTGGAAGACGGAGTGCCCGCTCCGGACGGTACGGCTGCGGTCGACGACGGGGTGCTGAAGGCCGACGATGTGATGGAGCTGGATTGGACGGCCGACCGGCTGTTGACGGAGACGGGCATGCCGTATTTTGCGTTTCCTTACGCCGATTTATGGCGGGACGTTCTGGTCGGGCACCTGATCGGCGCGGCAGCGGAACGCGGGCTGTCGCTGCCGTTTGTCGGCTACTGGCCGGACGGTATCGACCATGTGGCGCTGGTCTCCCACGATAGCGACGGCAATCGGGACGAGCACGCGGTATCGACGCTGGAGACGCTAGCCGCATGCGGAATCCGTTCGACATGGTGCATGCTTGAATCGGGATATTCGGCTCCGATGTATGACCGGATTCGTGCAGAGGGCCATGAGGTCGCCTTCCACTATAACGCCGTTGAAGCGGACGAGGGAATTTGGGATGAGGCGGAGTTTTCGCGCCAGCTGGATTGGTTGAAGCGGGCTGCCGGCACGCCGTCGGTCGCCTCGAACAAAAACCATCTGACGCGGGTCGAAGGCTGGGGCGAATTGTTCCGCTGGTGCGAGAAGTACGGGATCGAAGCCGATCAGACTCGCGGTCCGAGTAAGAAAGGGAACGTCGGGTTTATATTCGGGACGTGTCATCCGTATTTTCCGATCGCTTGGGCCGATGAGCACAACCGGTTTTACAACGTGCTGCAGATCGGTTTTTTGACCCAGGATCTCGATATCGGCAAATGGTCGGACAGCAGCGTTATCGCTCCTTTTCTCGAGCAGGTCCGGAAGGTCGAAGGAATCGCGCACTTTTTGTTCCATCAAATTCATATCCATAACCGCGAAGAGGTGCGCCGCGCAATGCGGATGTTAGCCGATCAGGCCCGGGAGCTCGGCTATCCGTTCTGGACGAGCCAAGAAATTAACGACTGGGAACGATCGAGGCGGACCCTTACAATCGAAACGGTCGAAGCGGACGGCTCCTGCTCCGTAAATACGTCGACGAGTCTGGAGAAATCGGCTGTAGTCTGGGTTCCGTTACCGGAACACGTTCAGGGGGACCGTGCCGCAGCTCCTGTAAGCGATGAAGGGGCCTACTCGATCCGATACGGTATACGGTGCCGTAAAACCGTCGTTTTACCGGGAGGGACCAACCGATGACCATGGCCAAGCTGGGCGTGCTTCTGGATGAAAACGCACTGAGGAAGCGACACTCGCTGGGAATCAATACGTTCGAACGGTTTATTGTGGAAATATTGGGCCATGCGGGAATCCCGTTCGATACGTACGCCAGTGTGCAGGAAGCGGCGGAGGCGGCTCCGGATCTGCTGATCGCTGCCGTCTGCGGCAGCGGCCAACCGAGCGCCGATACGCTCTGGACCTATGCCGAACAAGGCGGCACGCTGATCGCTTACGGGGGGCTGAACGCGTTAGCCCGCAAGCTCGGGTACGCCCGCTCCGGTGAAGCTGGCAAAGGGTACGCGCGGCTGCCGGCGGAGGAAGGCGGGCGGACTATGCGCTTTTTGTCAGCGGAGCCTTGGATTCCGCTGGCCTCCGGCGATGGGACTGTGACCGCAGCTGCCGAAGAAGGAAGGCTGCTGAGAGGACGGCCGGACGGCGAGGAAGCCGGTCCGCTCGTACAGCGATTTGCGGTCGGAGCCGGCATGCTCGAACGGTGGTCGGTGCCGATCCCGCATACGATCGTAGGGCTGCAGCAAGGCTTGTCGCCTGTGCTCGCCGACGGCGTACCCGCGCCTGACGGTACCGCTGCGGTGAATGACGGCGTTTTTAAGGCCGACGACGTAGCCGAGATCGATTGGATGTGGGACCGCAGCACGACGGAAGCCGGCGACCGTTATTTCCCGCACGCTTATGCGGATGATTGGCGGGAAACGCTGATCGGGGCGCTGCTCCGTGCCGCTCTTGCGAAGGGGCTTACGCTGCCGTTCGTCGGTTATTGGCCGGACGGGGTCCGCCAAGTGGCGCTGCTTTCGCTCGACAGCGACCATACGCAGGATATGGAAGCCGATACGACGCTTCGGCTGCTGCGCGAATGCGGCATACCGGCAACCTGGTGCATGATGGCGCCGTGGTACAGCCGGGACATGTACGAGCGGATCGAGGCCGAAGGGCATGAGCTCGCTTTTCATTATAACGCTGTGCCGGCTGACGGCGGGGCGTGGTCCGAGGAAGCGTTCGCCGCCCAGTTGGAGGCAATGAAGTTGTCCGCTTCCAAAGAGCGGATCGTCTCGAACAAAAACCATCTGACCCGGATCGAAGGCTGGGGAGAGCTGTACCGCTGGTGTGAGCGTCACGGCATCGAATCGGAACAATCGCGCGGGAACAGCAAGAAGGGGAGCGTCGGATTTTTATACGGCACGGCGCATCCGTATTTTCCCCTATCGTGGGCCGACGAGGAAAACCGGTTTTACGACGTGCTGCAGATCGGATTTCATTACGGCGATTTTCTCCAATGCGATCCGAGCCTGATCGGGCCGCTCCTGGACGAAGCTGCGCGAGTCGAAGGGGTGGCGCACTTCGTCTTCCACCAGATTCATATCGACCGGAAGGCGTTCATCCGCGACTGGCTGCGGGAGTATGCCCGGGTTGCCGCCGCGAAGGGCTTCACGTTTTGGACCGGCAGCCGGATCAACGAATGGGAGAGAACACGCCGCCGTATCCGGATCTCCGGGATCGGTCCGGACGGGAACGCCGTCATCGAGAGCGGCACCGGGCATACCGGAGCCGTCGTCTGGATTCCGGTTGGGAGCGGCGAACAAGCAACGGCGGCGGAAGGACATAAAACCGAAAGCGTACGCTTTGGCGTTCGCTGCCGCAAACAACTACTGAGTGAAGGGGACTGACAGTTATGGAATATACGCCTGCTGAAGCGGTTTGGAACGTGCGTCCCGTCCGGTGGGAGCTGGCGGCCGAGAATGAGATGTCCCGCCGGTTTTACGGGGTATTGCTGCGCTGGATTCCTTTCGCCGTCAAGCAATACGGTGTCTGGGACGGACGTCCGGAGTGCGGCCACTTTTTCGGCGGCACGTTCTGGTATCAGGCCGATTCGGCACATGTGTCGGCGATTTTCGCGGCGATGTCGAAGCTCGGCGATTACGACGAATCGGTCGTCCCCCGCAGCGAGCTGAAGCGGATGGCTGTCTCGGCGATCCGTTACATGGGCTTCACGCACGATACCGGGCCTGCCGATTGCGTGCGGGCACAAGGCGTACTGCCCTATACGAGCGGCAAAAAGTGGGGCGGCCGCGGCGACGGCTTTTTCATGGCGAGCCAGAACGGCCGGTCGGTTGCTGCAATGGCGTGCGCGGCATGGCTGCTCTGGGACGAACTGGACGGAGAGACGAAGCGGCTTGTCCAAAACGTCACTTCAAGTTACGCCGACCGGTGGGCGGCGGAAGAACCCCGCAACGGCGTCTATTACGATACGCAGTGCGAAGAAAACGCCTGGACGGCGGCCGGCATCTCCGCGGCGATGGGGATGTTTCCGGACCATCCGCATCAGCAGGAGTGGCAGGCCGGGTTTACCAATTGGGCGATGAACGCCGTTACGACTTACCGGGACCGGCTGGCTTATCCGTCCGGGCTCATCGACAAGACGAACGGCTTGAAGGTAACAACCGTTACGTTCCACCCCGATTATACGTCGGAAAACCATGCCTTCGTGCATCCGAGCTATTATTGCGCAGGGACGAATCTGCGCGCCATCCATGCCGTGTTCGCGCTGATGAGCGGACAGCCGGTCATGGAAAGCGCGCTGTACAACAACGTGCCCTTGTATGAACGGACCGTGAAAATATGGTCGCAATTCGACGGGCTGAACATCCCCGTGCAAGGACAAGACTGGTGGTACAACCGCCAGCACGAGCGGCAGCTGACCCATACGATCCTGAACGTGCTTGGCGGTGATCCGGATGCGGCCCGCCTCGCCCGCTCCTCCCTCGACAGCATCGAGCGCATCCAGGCAAGCAATAGCATCGGGGCGCTGCTCGAAGAAAACGGCGAGGAATGCGTCATTAACCGGGACCACGGACAATTCGCCAAAGATTTGGAGCACGGCTCCGCTTACGATCTCGCCGTATCGTATCTGCTGCACGTCTTCGGCGGCGCCGGAGCGTCCCCGAGCGAGCCGGCGGAGCTGGCCGAACGTTTGTCGGGTGTCCATCTGTATCCGTTCGGCGGCTCGGTCATCCACCGGACGCCGGAGACGTTTACAAGTTTTACGTGGCGCAACAACGTGATGGGACTTAGTATGCCGGCGAAGGGCGTCTGGAATGTTACGCCGCTTTATGCGAGCTATACAGGAACGATGAAGCTCGAATCGTCCGGGACGTCACCGGGAAGCTTGACCAACGAATCTATCATCCGGGGAGTCGAGAAGGAACAGATCAGCCCCTATACGGACGGATTTGGAGCGGTGGTCGAGATTTCCCGAGGTCATGGCGATCTGAAGCAGGATGTTGCCTTTGTCGCGCTTCCGGACGGCCGCAGCGTGTACGTCGAGCGGTTCCGGGTGCAGAAGGCGTGTACCGTCCGGGAGTGGCAGACGGGGACGATCGGCATCCGCAACGAGAGTTATACGGCTATGCCGGAGCTGGCTCCCGGAAGCCGCACTTTGTACATGGCGGACGGGGAACGCACATTTCGCGGATTTTACGGCAGGGAAGCGGATGAGGTGCGATCGTTCGGACCGGTTCCTTATGTTAACGTGGACCACACGATCGGGTATTTGCTTTATGGCACAAGAGGAGTCCGGTATGTGAACCGTCACGTATATCCCAAATGGAAGGGCGTCGAGGATATTCTGGTGCTCAACGATTTCGGCGACCGGACGTTCGGCCAGCCGCAAACGCTGGAACCGTCTGTGATCGTCGCCCTGCCGAACCGGACCGCCGAGGATACGGCGGCAAGCTACGGCCGGACGCATCGCTACGATACAGGCCGGTCGGACCTGACGGTGCTGGAGACGGAAGGGACGCTAGTGTATGCGTCGTTCGCCGAATCCGATCAAACGGTGTCGGTAACCAAAGCGGCGGACGCCCTCGGAACGATCGATCTGTATGACGGCATCCAAACTATGGATGCGGATTCGTTCGTTTGGACCGGTACGATCCCGGGTTTCCGGGCGGGATATTCCGTAAGCCGGTATCACGTGACCGAGGCGAAGGGCCCGGAGCTCCGGCTTGAATTCTCGGTGAACGCCGGGCAGCTGCTCGTGCTGAATCATTCCTCCGCGCAAGCGGTCGTCACGATCCGTGACCGTACAACCGGCGCCACGTATGCCGCAGAGCTGGCAGCAGGAGCGTTCCGCAAGTTTCCAGCCTAGTCCAATAGGCAGAGATAGAGGCCCGGCATCATTTGATGCCGAGCCTTTTGCGGTATTCGGAAGGCGACAGGCCGATTTGTTTTTTGAACATTTTGGCAAAGTGCGGGTAATCTTCGTAACCGATCGTCTGTGCGATTTCATACGTTTTGTAGCGGGGATCTTCCAGCAGCGCTTTCGCCTGATCGAGCCTGAGTCCGGTTAAGTAATGAATGAAGCTGACGCCGATTTCCTGCTTGAACACCCGGCTGAAGTACGACGGAGACATCTCGCACAAGTCCGCCACCTCCTGCAGATCAAGCGTCGGCTTGGCGTAATGTTCCCGGATATGCTCGACCGCCCTGTGCAAATAATGCTGCGTGCCCCACTTCCTTGTCGCGCGCAGCTCCTCCATTACCGCATCGGCATAAGCGACGGCCGCTTCCGCAATCCGCTCCGCCGCATCGGGCCACGTCAAGGGCTCGATGGCGGTCGAGGCGATCGTTCCGCCGCTGCGGTTCTCCAGCTCCGCCGTTACAAGTGTCAGCAGATCGGAGTAACGTTCCTTCAGCTCGGCCGGTTCGGGCTCGTCCTCCATAAGGTCCGCATGCAGGCCGGACAGGCCGGCCTGCACCTCCTCCCGGTTCAGCAGCCAGATGCGCTCGGCGAGCGGACCGGCTTTGTTGCGGGAATATTGCAGCCATTCGCTGCGCTTCGTCGCGGCGTGCCGGTTCTTGCCCAGCTTGTCCGACAAGCGCTGAAGCAGAGCGACGAGCAGCTGGGGCTTCACCGGTTTGAGCAAATAGTCAAAGACGCCGGCCCGCAGCGCCCGCTGGGCGTAACCGAAATCGTCGTAACCGGACAGGACGACGATCTCGGCGGTTCCTTTGCGATGCTTGAGCGCTTCGATCAGCTCCAGTCCGTCCATTACCGGCATCCGGATATCGGTAATAATCAGGTCGGGGGAGAGGCGGTCGGCCAGCTCCAGCGCCTCTTGGCCGTCCTCCGCTTCTCCGACGACGCGGAACGGCTCGCCGCTTGTTTCAATCAGCTTGGACAAGCTGCGTTTGACCATATATTCGTCGTCGGCCACGATTACCGTATACATGCTCCAACTCCTCCTAGGTCCGTTATCCGTCTTTGCCGCTGTTTTCGCGGGCTCCGCCGATTCCGTCTCCCGAACGGGCGGGCCTGGCAAGAAACGGGAGCAGAATATCGACGCGGGTGCCTGTCTCGCCGGACTGCCGGATCGTTATCCCGTACGGCTCTCCGAATACTAGCCGGATACGCTGATGAACGTTGCTCAGGCCGATCCGCCCGCGCCCCGCAGCCGGCTGGGCGGCGGAAGACGCTCCGTCGCTGCCTTGGGGGCTGCTCCCCCGCTCATATTCCGCTCCGCCGCCCGCGTCTGGGTTGCCGGCAAAGAGCCGGTCGTACCCCGCTTTGCGCTCGGGCGGCATTCCTTTCCCTTTATCCACCACACTCAGAACGTATCCGTTATCCCGGACTTCCCCATGCAGTCCGATGTAGCTCGGCTTCAGCTTGTGCTTCTCGTAGCCGTGGGTGAAGGCGTTCTCCACGATCGGCTGCACGATCAGCCGTACGGCGCGTACGCAGGGAAGCACATGTTCGTCCGTCCGGATGTCCACCTCCAGGGAACGATACCGTTCTTTCTGGATTTCGAAATAGCTGGACAGATGGCGCAGCTCTTCCTCCAGCGTGACCGCTTCCTTCGGATCGCCTACGCTGTACCGGAACAGATCGGCAAGCGCCGTAGTCATATTGCTGATCGGAAGCACTCCTTCCACGACCGCGTACGAATTGATCGCTTCCAGCGTGTTATATAAGAAGTGAGGGTTGATTTGAGACTGCATGGCGAGCAGCATCGCTTCTTTCTGCCTCAGCTCCAGTTCTTTTTCTTTCAGCTCGGAGGCGTGTACGACCTCGATCAGCCGGCGGATTTCCCCGACCATTTTGTTGAAGCTGCGATTCAGCCTGCCGATTTCGTCATAGCGCTTCTCCGGTGCGAGCACGTTCAGCTCGCCGTTTTCGGCCCGGTACATCAGACGCTGCAGCAGTTGGAGCGACCGGGTCAGATGCAGCGAGAAGGCGCCGAGCACGAGCAGGACGAACACGATCAGACAAGAGCCGACCCACAGCGAAATGTTGCGCATCGCGATCAGCTTGCCGGCAAGCTCCCGAAGCGGCACCTCGGATACGATAATCCAGTCGTTCAACGCGGAACGGTGAAACATCACAAGCATCGTGTCCTGCTCCGTTTTTTTCTCGTAGTACCCTTCGGTTTGGCTGCGGTGCGTAGCCAGCTCCTCCTCCGGTATCGCCTTGCCCCAGAGGGCGGGATCGGTGTGCTCCACGATTTTGCCCTCGCTGTCGATGATCGACAGATGTCCGGTTTGTCCGAGCTTGATGTTGGAGACGATTCTGGAGAAAGGGGTCATGTTCAAGTCGATAATAATGAAACCGGCGGTCTGATACGCCTGCGTATCCCAGAACTTGCGAATGACCGTAACGACCGGAGTCGAGCCGTCGAGTCTTAATCCCATCACTTTATACGTTTCGTCGTCCTTCAGCTCGTCCAGCAGCTCGGCGGCGAATATTCGTCCGGCGTTGCCGTAGTTGGTCGAGATTCCGTTGCGGGATACGATCGAGAAGCCGTAGATGTCTGTCCGGCCGAAGAAAAAATTCGGCAGCAGCTCTTGCTCGATGGCGCTTTTGATCTTCACCAGCTCAAATGTGTCGGTCGGGGACAAGCTCATGAATTGCTGGATCAGCGGATGGGAGACCAGCGGAAACGTAGAACGCTCCAGGTCGCGAAAGTACGAATCCAGATGGCCTCCCGTTTGCCGGATCAGCTCCTGATTATATTGCCTTGCGTTCGTTTCGATCGTTTCGGTCGATTTCTGAAACCAGAGCAGGCCGAATATAAAAAACGGCAAACCCAACAGCCCGATAATCAGGACGTTCATTTTCGTTTGGATGGACAAGCCGCTCAGCCGTCTGTACAAGGTCTGTATCCTCATGCGCTGCGTCATCTCCCGGGCGTCACTCGGCGATCGTCTGTGAATGGAACAGATCCGCTTCCCTCCCGCCTTGAAAGGAAACGGATCTTCAGGTTTGCTGTCGTTCGTGTAACTTTTCGAATCGAAAATGCGGTTATGTCAAGCTGTTAAGCGCCTGATCGAGATCTTCGATCAGCGACTCCGCCCGCTCCAGTCCGATGGAGATACGGACGAGTCCGTGAGGGATTCCGGTAGCTTGGGAGGCTTCCTCCGAGATTCCGAGACCCGGGGTGTTGATCAGGCTTTCGAAGCCGCCCCAGCTCGGACCCAGCTCGAAGTATCGCAGCCGCCGGATCATCTCGGAGATCGCCTGTTCGCTTCCTTTCGGAACGAAGCTGAGCAGACCGGTATAACCGGACAAATAGTTGCGCCCCAGCTCGTACTGCGGATGGCTGGCGAGCCCCGGGTAGTAGACGGTCTCCACCTTCGGATGATTTTCGAGGAACTCCGCTACCTGCATACCCGATTCTTGATGCTGCTTCATTCGAATAGGGAGAGTACGGAGTCCGCGCAGCAGCAGCCAAGCCTGGTGGGGGTCCATATTCGAGCCGAACAAGGCGCGCTCGCCATGCGTCATCTGCTCCATCTTCTCCCGGCTGCCGATGAGGACGCCGCCGATAATATCGCTGTGGCCTCCCAAATATTTCGATGCGGAATGAACGACCATATCGATCCCGTAGCGCAGCGGATTCTGGTACAGGGGAGTCGCCCAGGTGCTGTCGATGACCGTTCCGATTCCGTGCGCTTTCGCCAGCTTCGCGACCGCCTCCAGATCCTGCATATAGAACAGATGAGAGGACGGGCTTTCCAGGAAAATCAGTTTCGTGTTCGGCCGGATCGCTTCTTCGAACTCGGCGATGCTGTCTCCGGTCACGAAGGTGGTCTCCACACCGAACCGTTTCAGATAAGTGCCGAGAAATTCGCGTGTCGGCCCGTAGGCGCTGCGGACACAGACGACATGCGCTCCCTGACTCATCCAGTACATGATGGCCGAGGAGATCGCACCCATCCCCGAGGAGAAACATTTGGCCGCTTCGCCTTCTTCCAGCGCGGCGATTTTGCGTTCCGCAATATCGGTGGTCGGGTTTCCGATCCGGGTGTAAACATAACCGTGGTCTTTCGTTTTGCGGGTAAACAACGAATTCTGGAAAATGGGCGGCACGATCGCCCCCATGAAAGAGTCGTAATCATCGCCGAGATGGGCGCAAATATCTTCCTTCGTCCAAGTCAAGTGTTCGGGCCTGGTTTGGTTCGAGTCGTTCATGATGATCTTCTCCTCAATTGCAATTTTTATGAAAGGATCAAGAAAAGACACGGTTGGTTTGCCGTTGTCCATTACAAAAGTGTAGCATGAATACCCCGGGATTCCAAAAGAAAAGAAAGGCGCCGCAACGCGGAAACCGATAGTTTTTTGAAGGCGGTTGCAAGGCAGGGGGCCGCTCCCGTACAGCCGGAAGTGGAGATACAAGCAGTTTTGATTTACGAAAAACGAATCAGTATCAAATTAGAAAATGATGCCATTTCCTCGAATGACGCGCGCAAACTAACGGGGATTACGAAGAAAGTATCGTTGACGGCGCTTACAAGAGGGAGATATAATGAATAAACAAACCAGAGTTAAACCTTTCGAGTGTTTTTTTAAATATTAAGGATGAGCTTTGGTTTATAAACAAATCACAAACGAGTCAATTGGTAGAGCGAAACGAAGACAACGGATGTGATTTGCTTCATTCCCATCCCTTTATGAAAAGGAGCTGTTAGCGATGAATCAGGAGCAACACAAGGGAACGACGGATGCGGCGGCAGCCGGCCAGGACAAGGCGATCAGCAGAAGACATGTACTTCGCACGCTTGGCATCGGAGGCGCCATGCTGGCAGGCAGCGCTTTCGCCTCCAAGCTGGCGATGGCGGACGCTCCCCCATCCAATGCCGAGAAGGCAGGGCGCGTCTTGCAGGTTGCGAGCGTAGCCGAGCTGACCTCCATGCCGCCGGGATTGCTGAAAGATGGCCAGCATGTTGTTGTAAACGGTTACAATAATAGCGGCGACGGCGGCGGCAAGCTCGTTCGGTGGAACGCCGCCAGCACGAAGGCGGATAACGGCGGCACGGTGCATAGTGTGAACGGCATGAGCGGCCGCTTCGAAGTCGTACATAACGGAGTGGCGGATTTCCGCTGGTTCGGCGTATTCGGCAGCACCCAAAATGCGGATGCGGCGCTGGACGCGATGGCGGGCGATCTGACGATCCACCGGATCGAAGCCCATTCGGACCTCAACTTTACGAAGCGGCACGTGTACCACCGGAGCAATCTGGAGGTAGACTTCCACAACCATACGGTGACGACCGAAGGGATGGAGCTGAACACGCTGGACAATCCGTTCGGCGCGGTGATGTTTTTCCAAGGGACGGCAACGGGGGCGACCCAGACCCTTACTTTGACTGAGGACATACTGGAATACTCCGACATGTTCCAGGTGGCGGACGCTTCGGCGTTCCGGATCGGCAGCTGGTGGCATGCAGGCATCTCGGCGAACGCGGGCGGCAAAGCGCAAAAAGAGCTCGACTATATGATTATGGTAACCGAAGTGTTCCCGGCGACCAATCATGTCCGGTTCAATTACAAGTCCGGCTGGCAGCTCGCGGCAGGACGTCAGATTACGTATAAGGAAATCCGGCCGGCAGTGCGCTGCCATGTGCGCAACATGAACTTCATCGGCATTCCGGTGCCGGTTAACGGAACGAGCGTCAGACCTACGCCGGAGTGGGATCAGATCGGCTCGAACCCGGTCGCTTACGAGTATGCGGTAGAGTGCGACGCAACTGGGATTAACGCGACGAAAGTGTTCTGGCCTGTCGTCATGCGGCGGTACAACACGCACTTCCTGACCGAGCGCTGTACGCTGATCAACCCGGAGGAACGCGACTGGGGCGGCACCGGTTATTTGACGCAGCAGATCAACGTGCTGTACGGGCATGTGAAAGACTGCAACACGAGCAATGCGCGCCATCTGAACGACTTTACGTGCGCGGCCTACTGCATGGTCGAGAACTGCCACGGGGACGGCGACGAGTACGGACCGTTCGTCACGCACGGCCAATACGAGCACGACTTGACGTATATCGGCAACTCGGGGCTGCTGTCGTTTGCGAACAGCGGCACGTTCTGGGGCGACAGCGCGAAGCGCGTCACGGTGAAGAAGCATATCGCCTCGCGGATTGTGGCGAACAAGCGGCTGACCGATCTGACCTTGGAGGATTGCCATGCGGTGGTTACGTACACGAAGCCGGGGACGAAAATGTCCAACTCCGGATCGATCTGGGTGAACATGGACGGCTTGCAGATGAGAGGCTGTACGGCGCAGGAAATGATTACGATCAGCAAGGGCTCGTCGCGCGGCAAACGGAAAAACATTATTGACAGCTGCTCGTTCGGAATGATGAACGGGTACGAGCTGGCCCGTCCGATCCGTGCCGGTACGACGCAAGTCGGCTTTACGCCGAGCAACGGCGAGCTGACGATCCTCAATACCGAGTTTACGAACGTGGAAGAAATCAATCTCGGCAGCATCAACAAGCTGACGCTGATTAATACATGGTTCAAGGGCTTGCCGGTAAGCGGCAAAGTGAAGGTCGGGACGCGGGAAATCATCATGCAGGGCGGCGGGCTGATCAACTGCGGCTTCCTGTTCACCGGAGCATGGGACAAGGTCGGCGATGTGAACAATGCGAAAAATACGCCGGACCAGTCGATTACGATCGACGGAGGCGCAGTGTTCAGCGGCACAAACGGCGAGAAGGCGTTTCTGAAAAGCGTGGACCCGGGCAACGTCATTACGTGGAGCTTCGGCGATTGCACGAGTACGGCGGCCGACGCGAATACGGCGCATTTTCATATCGAGGGCGGCAGTCATAAGCTGAAAGCGTTCGGATCGCGGTTCGTGGGCGGGAAATATGCCGTATCGGGCGGGGGGTTCGGCGGAAGCAATTATATGTTCATTACGTCGGTTATCGAAGAAGGGGTTAACCGCTCGTCGCTGCCGGCGGAGACTGCGGAGATCAAACACAGCGCAGGGAACCTGACGATTTAAGGCCATCTTGTTAGGAAAGGAGCCGATGACGAATGGACGATAAGGATCAAGGAAAACAGGGTGCGGCGAACGGAACGGGGCCGGATAAACAGCCGGCTGCAAAACCGTTCAGCCGGAGAGGTTTGTTAAGAACGCTTGGCATCGGAGGCGCCGTTCTGGCCGGCTCCGCGGCGCTGGGCGGGCGGTTCGCTTATGCGGATAACGAACGGCCGGGCGGCACAGATGCCGGCCGCGCCGTTTTGCAGGTAGCGAACGTGAAGGAACTGCTCGCCCTGTCGCCCGATTCGCTGAGAAACGGACAGCGTATCGTTGTAGGCGGTTACGAGCGGAACGGCGACGGCGGCGGTAAAGTCGTACGCTGGGATGCCAGCAGCACGAAGGCGGATAACGGCGGAACGGTTCACGCCCTTGTCGGGGGCAAATGGGTGAAAAGCGATAACAGCCGTGAAATGCGTTATGTTGACAGCGGACATAAAGGCCGCTTCGAGGTCGTACATAACGGAGTGGCGGATTTCCGCTGGTTCGGCATATTCGATAGCACCCAAAATGCGGATGCGGCGCTGGACGCGATGGCGGGCGATCTGACGATCCACCGGATCGAAGCCCATTCGGACCTCAACTTTACGAAGCGGCACGTGTACCACCGGAGCAATCTGGAGGTAGACTTCCACAACCATACGGTGACGACCGAAGGGATGGAGCTGAACACGCTGGACAATCCGTTCGGCGCGGTGATGTTTTTCCAAGGGACGGCAACGGGGGCGACCCAGACCGTTACTTTGACTGAGGACATACTGGAATACTCCGACATGTTCCAGGTGGCGGACGCTTCGGCGTTCCGGATCGGCAGCTGGTGGCATGCAGGCATCTCGGCGAACGCGGGCGGCAAAGCGCAAAAAGAGCTCGACTATATGATTATGGTAACCGAAGTGTTCCCGGCGACCAATCATGTCCGGTTCAATTACAAGTCCGGCTGGCAGCTCGCGGCAGGACGTCAGATTACGTATAAGGAAATCCGGCCGGCAGTGCGCTGCCATGTGCGCAACATGAACTTCATCGGCATTCCGGTGCCGGTTAACGGAACGAGCGTCAGACCTACGCCGGAGTGGGATCAGATCGGCTCGAACCCGGTCGCTTACGAGTATGCGGTAGAGTGCGACGCAACTGGGATTAACGCGACGAAAGTGTTCTGGCCTGTCGTCATGCGGCGGTACAACACGCACTTCCTGACCGAGCGCTGTACGCTGATCAACCCGGAGGAACGCGACTGGGGCGGCACCGGTTATTTGACGCAGCAGATCAACGTGCTGTACGGGCATGTGAAAGACTGCAACACGAGCAATGCGCGCCATCTGAACGACTTTACGTGCGCGGCCTACTGCATGGTCGAGAACTGCCACGGGGACGGCGACGAGTACGGACCGTTCGTCACGCACGGCCAATACGAGCACGACTTGACGTATATCGGCAACTCGGGGCTGCTGTCGTTTGCGAACAGCGGCACGTTCTGGGGCGACAGCGCGAAGCGCGTCACGGTGAAGAAGCATATCGCCTCGCGGATTGTGGCGAACAAGCGGCTGACCGATCTGACCTTGGAGGATTGCCATGCGGTGGTTACGTACACGAAGCCGGGGACGAAAATGTCCAACTCCGGATCGATCTGGGTGAACATGGACGGCTTGCAGATGAGAGGCTGTACGGCGCAGGAAATGATTACGATCAGCAAGGGCTCGTCGCGCGGCAAACGGAAAAACATTATTGACAGCTGCTCGTTCGGAATGATGAACGGGTACGAGCTGGCCCGTCCGATCCGTGCCGGTACGACGCAAGTCGGCTTTACGCCGAGCAACGGCGAGCTGACGATCCTCAATACCGAGTTTACAAACGTGGAAGAAATCAATCTCGGCAGCATCAACAAGCTGACGCTGATTAATACATGGTTCAAGGGCTTGCCGGTAAGCGGCAAAGTGAAGGTCGGGACGCGGGAAATCATCATGCAGGGCGGCGGGCTGATCAACTGCGGCTTCCTGTTCACCGGAGCATGGGACAAGGTCGGCGATGTGAACAATGCGAAAAATACGCCGGACCAGTCGATTACGATCGACGGAGGCGCAGTGTTCAGCGGCACAAACGGCGAGAAGGCGTTTCTGAAAAGCGTGGACCCGGGCAACGTCATTACGTGGAGCTTCGGCGATTGCACGAGCACGGCGGCCGATGCGAATACGGCGCATTTTCATATTGAAGGCGGCACTCATAAGCTGAAAGCGTTCGGATCGCGGTTCGTGGGCGGGAAATATGCCGTATCGGGCGGGGGGTTCGGAGGCGGCAACTACTTATTTGTCAATTCCGTCATCGAAGAAAATGTCGACCGGTCGTCCTTGCCGGCCGAGTCGGCCGGAATCCGGCATAGTGCGGGGAATCTGACGTTAGCGTAAAGAACGGGGGGCTAAACGCGTGTTTCAACGATTAAAGCGGCTATCGGCCACACTGCTTGTTGCAAGTATGCTTTCGTCCGGCTGGTCATCGGCTTATGCGGCTGACGCGCCGAAAGACAGTCAACGGCACTGGGCGCAAGCCCGGCTGTCCGCCTGGCTGGATCAAGGGTACATTCAAGGTTATGAAGATGGAAGTTTGCGTCCGGATGATTCGATCAAACGCGGAGAACTGTTCGCGCTCATCAACCGGGTATACGGCTGGAAAGAACCGGCGGCGATCTCATTTGCGGATTTGACAAACGATCACTGGGCATACGCGGAAGCGGCCAAAGCGGTGAAAGCCGGCTATATCGAAGGGTATGAGGACAACAGCATCCGCGTCGAAGCCAGTGTGAGCCGGCAGGAGCTGGCGGTCATCGTCACCCGGCTGCTCCGTATGAATGGAGAAGAGAACGGCAGCGCTGCGAAATTCGCCGACGCCGCCTCGATTCCGGACTGGAGCCGCGCTCCGATCGGGATTCTCGCCGAACATGCGATCGTCGACGGTTATGAAGACGGCGTCTTTCGCCCGGCAGGACTCGTAACCCGCGCGGAAGCGGTCGTTATGCTGGATCGTGCCTCCAGCTCTCCGATTTACCACAAACCTGGAGTATACGGACCTGCAAGCGGAACGGAAACGATAAAAGGAAATATTCAAGTAACGGCAAGCGGAGTGACGCTCCAGAACATGAAGATCGAAGGCGATCTGATTCTGGCCGCAGGGATCGGCAAGGGCGACGTTACGCTGAAAAACGTAACCGTGACCGGCACAACCCGTATTTTGGGCGGCGGAGTCAACAGCGTGCATCTTGTCGATACTGTGCTTGGAATCGTATCTGTCAACAATACAATCAGCACGGTTCGCATCGTGTTGAAAGGAACGGCCTCCATTCAAGAGGTAAGCTTGCATACGGCGGCCATTATCGTAGCTGATGAAGCCGCAGATAACGCCGTCGGCAAGGTGACGTTAACCGGCCAATTGCCGGCGGAGGCGCAAATTACGCTGGTCGGCAGCTTCGAAGCCGTTCACGTATTGGCGCAGCGCATCTTGCTCGAAATTCCGAAAGGTTCGGTTTCCAAGCTGACGATAGACCGCTTGTCCGGACAAACGAAGCTTGTCATCGGGAAAGAAGCCAATCTCTTATCGCTGATCATCCATGCGGCCGTGTCGGTATTCGGCGAAGGAAACGTCCAGCTCGCGGTAGTCAATGCGCCAGGCGCACAGTTTGAGAAGCAGCCGCAGCGGATCGAGATCGGCAGTGACGCCACGGCTCAGACGCCGATTAAGATCGGGGACAAAGAATTAACGCTCGGAGATGTGGTGAAGCCGCTGCTCCCGGTTCCCGGCCCGTCTGCGGGCAGCGGCTCCGACGACGACGACGAAATCGTTCCGCCTCCCGGTACATTTTCCCCTCGAAGCCTGATTCCGCTGGAAGGCTCGGTAACCGAAAGCGTGTATGTCAATCAGTTGCGCATCGCCACGGTAGGCGACACCGTATACGGGATAGCCGATCAGCGCGGCTTTTTGTACCTGGTGCCTGGAGGGACGGACCGATATATTTCGATGCTCGACTATATGGTCGCTGCCAAGCAGGGGCAGCGTGCGTTCGGGGAAGCCAATCAGAAAGTTTCCTTTCATACGGCGGGGCTCCCTGCAGGAGACTATGTCATCGTAGCGCTTAACAGTTATTATTTAATGAGCGATTACAGCCCGGATCAGGAAATTCGCCTTCTCGCTTCGCCGGAAACGCCGCTTGCCCAAAACTCGGTGCAAGTGTACAGCAACAGCCGGTTCGTCGATATCGGATTTAATAAGCCGATTCGAAATGCGCGAGGCACGATGGAGGATTTGGGCAAAAGCGTAACGTATTCCACCTATAAACCTACGGGCACGGTAACAAGTTATACGTACGAGGCGGGCGACACGATCGAGATTATGGACTCCGTAATCCGTTTCACTTTTGCGGCCGGTCAGCCGGACCCGATCACGCTAACCCTGCCGGCCGGAACGTTGACGGATGATAGAGGAGTTCCGCTGGCTAGCGACGTTACGGTCAGCTTCGAGTTCGGGCCTTCTTTGACGGTCGTGAATCCGGGTGCGGTTCAGGCGGGCTCGCCTATAGCCGTCATTACGGATAAAGCGGCGATCGTGTACCTGGTCAAGCGGGGGGGCAGCGCAACGAAAAGCGACCTGGAACGTGCGATCGGATCGGGAACAGCGAAAAAAGTAGAAACGATTGCAGGGCAAGAGGCGTTCCTGCCGACCGATAAGCTTGCTCCCGGCGAGTATGTCGTTATCGCCTGGGGCGGAAGCTCGGCTTCGATCATCATTCGATAATCCGGCAATGGTTCAAGGTCCCGACGGCTTCGGCCGGACGGACCTTTTTTTCAAGAGGTGGCGGTAAGATGGAAAAGGGTTACAACTTCGTTGACACTGCTTGCGGGCGCGCTTATAATCAAAAACAAACCAGATTCAAATCACAAATCCATCATCGCATTGATCCGGATGAAACGGGAGCAAGGAGTTGCGGCAGAGCAATGAATACAGATGGGCGGCAAACCGTATGTGCAGGCGAAGTTTATCCGGTGATCCATATTCCGAACGTCTCGGCCCTGTTCCAACTCGCTCCTGACCAGCGGGTGCACGGGGCGGTCGTTTGTTTGGCCGGTTATTATACCGAAGGCGACGGCGGGGGCAAATGGGTTCGCTATAACGAAACAAGCGCGAGCAAGGATAACGGGGGCACCGTGCATAATCCGCATTCCGATCCGGAAAAGCGAGGCCGCTGGCATACGATTCATGACGGGACCGGCGATTATCGCTGGTTCGGTATTTTCGGCGAACAATCGTCCGCGGACGACGCGCTGGACGCGATGGTTAACGATCCGGCCATTCAACGCATCGAAGCGCATTCAAACTTGAATTTTAGAAAAAGACACGTGTTTCACCGCAGCCGGATCGAACTCGATTTTGGGGGATACACCGTTACGACCGAAGGAATCGAGCTGAACTCGAAGGATAATCCGCTGGGAACCGTTATCTGCTTCCGCGGTCTTGAGTCGGGGGAGAGCCAGCAGGTGACGCTGAGCGCTGATTTGGCCGAAATGACCGACGTCGTGGAGGTGGCCGACAGCGCCGCCTTTGCAGTCGGGGACTGGTGGGTGGCGCGGGTAAGCAGCAGACCGGGCGGAGGCGCCCAGCGCGAGCTGGACTATATGGTGAAGGTGACGGAGCGGATCGATGCGACCCATATTCGGATGAATTACAAGCTCGGGTGGGCTCTCGAGGCCGGAAGAACGATCAGTTTCAAAAAAATGAATCCCGTCACCGGCAGCCGTGTGCGGAACATGAAGTTTACCGGCGTCCCCGTACCGCCCAGCGTCTCGACGACCGTAAGACCGTTCGATACATGGGACCAGATCGGCTCGAGTCCGCTGGCCTTTGAATTCGCAGTTGAATGCGACGTCTCGGACATTCGCGCAGAAGGTGTGTTTTGGCCGGTTATTATGAGGAGATACAACACGTTTTACGTAACCGAGCGGTGCGAATTGATGAATCCGGTAGAACGGGACTGGGGAGGAACAGGCTATCTTACGCAGCAGATCAACGTCCTGTACGGTCATGTGCGCGACTGCAACACGAGCAATTCCCGTCATCTGAACGATTTTACATGCGCCGCCTATTGTATGGTGGAGAACTGTCACGGCGACGGCGACGATTATGGCCCCTTCGTTACGCACGGCCAGTTTGAGCACGACCTCGTCTATACCGGCAATTCGGGTTTGTTGTCGTTCGCCAACAGCGGATCGACATGGGGGGACAGCGCTAAACGGATTACGGTCCGAAAACATATCGCTTCGCGAATTATCGCTCATAAGAAAATAACCGATCTGACATTGGAAGATTGCCGCGCTTATGTTAAGGAAGGGTTGCCCGATTCCGGTTCCATATGGGCCAATGCCGACGGGCTTCAGATGAGAGGCTGCACAGCCGAAGGATCGGTTACGTTATCCAGGAGCTCCTCCCGCTCGGAACGGCCGAATGTAATCGACGGCTGCGGATTTACGATGACCCCGCACGCCGAGCTTGCGCGCAAACCTGCCGAAGGGGCCGCTGTCGGAATGCTGCCCGTCGACGCCGATCTGCTAATCGTCCATAGTGAAATTCGCAATATCGAACAGATCACGATAGGCAGCATTCATAAGCTGACGCTGCAGAACAGCTGGCTGATCGGGGCGTCGACGGAGTCGGGGAAGGTGGAAGCCGCCTGCCGCGAGCTGGTCATCCAAGGCGGCGGTATGGTCAACTGCGGGCTGGAGCTGACAGGGGCATGGTCCGGCAACGAGGAGGAGGCCGCTTCCGGAGCGGGCCGAACTCAAACCGTCTCCGTCGACGGCGGAGCTGTGTTCCGCGGAGTAAACGGCGCCAGAGCGTTTCTGCTGCATACGGACCCGGCGCAAACCGTGACATGGAACCTGGGCCATCTTACGAGTATAGCAGGGGCGCCGGATATGGCGCATTTCGTCATACGGGGCGGCTGCCATCAATACAAAGCGGTCGGCTCCAAGTTCACGGGCGGGCGCTACGAGACGGACCCGGCTGCATTCGGCGGCGGCTCTTCTATGCTCCACGCCGCGTGTGTCGAGCAAGGCGTCGACCGGTCCGGATTGCCGGAGCAATCCGCAGCGGTGCGCCATACGGAGGGCAATCTGATCCTTCCTTAATACGCTCTCCGGCTGGCCGGAGTGTCCCGATCCAGAAGTTGACAGGCGTTGCAGGACGCTTGCTATAATAGTCTTAATCGTAACGACGACAAAAGAGGGTAGCCCATGGAAAATAAGGAAGTCCGGAAAAGCCCGCGCGAGCGGTTAAGCGATATGGTTAACCGGCTGCGTGACGATATCATTACCGGCAAGAGGCCGTCCGGCGAATATTTGCCTTCCGAGAAAGCTTTGACCGAGCTGTTCGGGCTGAGCAACCAGTCTGTCCGCAAAGGGCTGGAGCAGCTTGTCGGCGAAGGGCTTCTCGAGAAAATACCGAGAGTCGGCAACAAAGTGATAGCCCCGCCCGACGAATCCGTAACGACGGTCAAATTCGGCTTTCACTCGTCGGTGATCGGGGAAGCGAGCCTGTTGAAACTGATCAGCCTTTTTCAGGCCGACAATCCGTTTGTCCGGGTGCAAGCCGTTCCGCTTACCAGCACAAGCTCCCATTATATAGGTAACTATTTTGAAGGCGGCATTCTGGATGCCGCTATGATGAACTATACCGACTTCCGGGATTGCATCGAAAACGGGGGGAGGGAGCTGCTCGAGCCGCTGCCCCGCAACCTGGATATGTACCCGTTCTTGTCCGACGCTTTTACGTCGGAAGGGCAATTGCTTGTCCAGCCGTTTATTTTTTCCCCTCTGCTGCTTGCCTATAACCGGTCGCATTTTACCGAGAAGGGATTGTCCGAGCCGGACAGCAGCTGGACGTGGCAAGATCTGATTCGCGCGGCGGAGCAGCTGGCCGTTCCGAACGAGAGAGTCGGCTTCCATTACGATTTCTATTCGGTTAACCGCTGGCCGCTGCTGCTCCTACAATCGGATGCCCGGTTCGAACGAAATCCTGACGGCTCCATACGTTTATCCGGCACCCGGATGATGGAGGTTCTCCGGACATGCCGGGATATCAAGCGGGATATGGCGCATCTGACCGACGGCGTAGCGACGGGCGAATCGGAGATGCTGCTCGCCAAAGGCAAAGCGTCGATGATTGTCACCAGCTTTTTCTATTTGAACTATTTGCAGCACAAGCGGGTCCCGTTCGATGTCGCCCCGGTGCCTCATTTCCGCACGCCCCGGTCGCTGCTTCTGGCCATAGGGCTGGGAGTCAACCGGAGCTCCAAAGTGAAAGATTCGGCCGCTGCGCTGCTCCACTATTTGACCTCACAGCAGGCTCAGACGTTCATCCGCAAGCAAACGTACAGTCTGCCCGCCTTAAGGCCTGCCGCCGAATGGGTCGGGGAAGAGACGATGTACCGGCCGTCCCGGTTCTCGTTGTTCCGGGAGACGATACCGGGGTTCCGCTTTTTTACCGAGCTGGGCATCGGAGCGGGTGAGCTGGCACGGATGAACAGAGAGCTTAAAATGTACTGGGGCGGTCTGCACACCGATCAGTCGCTCTGCGAAGAAATCGAGAGCTGGAGCCGGGACAGCCGCGCGCCTCTCCTCTAACCGCCTTCTCCCCCGTGCAGGGAGAAGGTCTTTTCATTCCTTTGCCGCCTGCACGGCTACCGGCGGATCGACTCTGACGTTTCTACTAGCAAGCCGCTTTCAAATACGTTACAATACTAGTTATATCGAAAAATAGCAGCATCCAATCTTTCATAGAGGTGAAATCCGTGCAGCCGAAATCAACTATCGTCCATCTGCCGGTTTACCAGCCAGGGAAACCGATCGAAGAAGTAAAACGCGAACTGGGCTTAAGCGAAGTTATCAAACTGGCCTCCAACGAAAATCCGTTCGGAAGTTCACCGAAAGCAAAAGAAGCGATCCAAGCCGAAATCGATTCGGTCAGCTTGTATCCCGACGGCGGAGCCGTGGAGCTGACTGCCGCATTGGCCGCCCATCTGGGCGTTCAGCCGAACCAGATTTTGTTCGGAGCCGGTTCCGACGAAGTCATCCTGATGATTGCCCGCGCTTATCTGGTGAAGGGCGACGAGACGGTCATGGCGACTCATACGTTCCCGCAGTACAAGCACAATTGCGAGATCGAAGGGGCCGTATCGATTGAAGTTCCCCTAAAAGACGGCAAGCACGATTTGCCGGGCATGCTGGCCAAAATCAACGAACGTACCAAAATCGTCTGGGTATGCAATCCGAATAACCCGACCGGTACGATGGTTACCCGCGCGGAGCTGAACGATTTCCTGAAGCAGGTGCCTCAGCATGTGCTGGTCGTCCTGGACGAGGCCTATATCGAATATACGGATTCCGTGGAATTCCCGGACGGAATCGAGCTTCTTCCGCAATATAAAAACGTGATTACGCTTCGCACCTTTTCCAAAATATACGGCCTGGCCTCCTTGCGGATCGGCTATGGCGTCGGACATCCGGACGTCATTCATTCGATCAACCAAGTGCGCGAGCCGTTTAACACGAGCCGATTCGCTCAAGCGGCCGCCAAAGCAGCCGTCAAGGACCAGGAGTTTATCGCCTACTGCCGCAAGATGAATGCGGCCGGGATCGAATATATGACCGGAGAATTCCGCAAGCTTGGCTTGTCGTATTATCCCGCTTACGGAAATTTCATTATGGTAGACGTTCAGCGTCCCGCCAAAGAAGTGTTCGACGCCTTGCTCCGTAAAGGATTTATTATCCGCGGCGGCCATGCGCTCGACTTTCCGACCAAAATCCGCGTAACGGTCGGCAGCCAGGAGCAAAACGCCAAGTTTATCGCGGCTTTGACCCAGGTGCTGGACGAGGTAGCGGTTCAAGCTTAAATTTGACAATGAAGAGTGATTCGAAATGATAAAGGTAGCTATATTTGGCGTCGGTTTAATGGGAGGGTCGCTGGCGTTATGCTTGAAGGACAAACCGGGCATCCGGGTGGCCGGACACTCCAATCGGCCGTCCCAGGTTGAGAAGTATGTGAGTCTCGGAGTTGTCGATGAGGCCAGCACCTCGATGCAGGAAGTAGCCGAGGACGCGGATTTTATTTTCCTTTGCGTCCCCGTCAGCCTGCTGGAACCCTACCTGGACGAGCTGCTGCAAATGCGTCTGAAGCCGGGATGCATCATAACCGATGTCGGCAGCACGAAGGCGACGATCGTTAAACATGCGAGGGAGAGAGCCGTACCCGGCATTCACTTCATCGGGGGCCACCCGATGACAGGTTCGGAAAGATCCGGGGTGGAAGTGGCGGACTACAACTTGTACGAGAACGCCTTCTACGTATTAACCCCCGACGAGTCGACGCCTGAGGAGGCTTACAACAAGCTGACGGATTTGCTGCAGTATACGCGGGCTCAGATCGTTCGCGTAGATGCGGAGCAGCACGACGAGATCGTCGGAGCGATCAGCCATCTGCCGCATATGATCGCGGTGGCGCTGGTTAACCAGATCGCCGGCTACAACGAGAAGGACGGGCTGTATCAGAGCCTGGCGGCCGGAGGCTTCCGCGACATTACGCGGATCGCTTCCAGTCATCCCGATATGTGGCGGGACATCCTGCTGAACAACCGCAGCGTGATGCTCAAGCTGATGCGCGATTGGAACGCGGAGATCGCCAAGCTGACCGCTCTCGTGGAGAACGGCGACGGAGACGGGATCGTGCGCGAGTTCGAGCGGGCGGGCGCCTTCCGCAACCAGCTGCCCGAGAGGAAAAAGGGCGTCCTGACGTCTGTCTACGACGTCTACGTCGATATTCCGGACCACCCCGGCATCATCGGACAAATCGCCACGCTGCTCGGCAACCACCGGATTAATTTGAGCAACCTCCATATTAGCGAAAGCAGGGCGGACGTCCCGGGCGTTCTCCGGCTGTCGTTCCGCAATGAGGTGGATATGGACGCGGCCATCAAACTGTTGAAACAGCATTCGTACGCCGTACAGCTGTAGACGAATAAATTTTTTATAAAAAACGACGAAACGATGAAACCGTTTCGTCGTTTTTTTCGTCTAATGGTAAGAATTGCTTCGTCTTGAAAACTAAATAAAGAGAAACCGTTTTCAAAAAAACCGTTGACAAAATGAAAACGTATACATATAATAAAAGTACAGTATGGTTTCTCTCCACTCCTATCCGAAAATATCGCACTATGTGCAACCACCGAGTTTCGGTGGTCTTTTTTTTTGTGTAAATGGATAAATTCTTGTCGAATCAAGAAGGAATTTTCCTAGTATTAGAAGAAATGTTATTATCCAACGATTGCTGAGGGATGCAAACAGCGATTCGGGAGCAGCAGGTCTGCCACCTATGGTATAATCTTCTTAGGTTTTATTTTTCATTTCCGATAATGGAATAAATTTTTTACGAACCGATGCGCAACTTTTCGCTTCCGTCATAGTAAAACTAAGTAGACTATCGAATGGAAGCGTCGCTCGGAAAGCAAGGAGGGGCGCTTGTAATGACCGATTCCCAGCTGATTCGGGAAATCAAGGACGGGAACGTGCAATACTATGAGGAATTGATGCGGCGTTACGAGCGCAAAATTTTGTCGTTCATCTTCCATCTGCTGAAAAGCGCCAAAATGGAAGCGATCGCCGAAGACTTGTGTTCCGAGACGTTTTATAAAGCGTACCGCAGCCTGCATTCGTTCCGCGAGGTGGAAGCCTCGTTCAAAACATGGCTTTATACGATCGCGCGCAATACTGTCCTAAGCGAGATGCGCAAAAATAAAGGCATCAGCGTTTCTCTGGAAGGGAACTCCGCCATGACGTTTACGTCGACGGAGCATACGCCGGAGCAAACCGTTTTGCGCAACGAGAAAGTGTCGATGGTTAGGGAAGCGATCAACAATTTGCCCGAGAAGCAGCGGTCTGCGCTGATTCTCCGGGAATACGACCAGATGGATTATCAGGAAATCGCCAATATATTAGGCCAAACCGTCAGCTCGGTGAAGTCGCTTCTGTTCCGGGCGAGAGCGAGCGTCAAGATACAGCTCGAGCCTTATATGGAGCCGATCTTTAAAGAGTACGAAGGGATGAATCAGCGATGAAATGCCAAGATGTACAACAATGGCTGGGCGGCTACTGGGATATGCCGGAAGGTGACGAACGGCGCCGGGCCGTCGACGAACATATCGCCGGTTGCGAGTCTTGCCGGGAGGAGTTTGCTATATGGGCGGAAAGCGCCGAACTGATCCGCGATACGGCGGAAAGTCCGGAGAAGCCGCTCATGTACGAGCCGATTTCGAACCAGGTCATGAAACGAATCTATTCCGACGAGTCGTGGAGAATTCCCGTTCCCCAGCGGATGTACTCGTTTTCCTATAAGATGAGACGTAATTTATCGTTTGTCGTAGCGTTCTGCATGACCCTGTTCGTGTTCGGATTTCTGTTTGCCCTGACGACCGAGGAGGACACGACTCCCAAGTACGGCCTCAAGCCGGTAGCGAGCGTGACGACTGACGTACAGACGGTTGGCGGCAAAGTGAAATCGACGATGCCCGTATCCACGATGACGGCCAGTCTTAAAGATCCGTATATGATATCGGTCGGCCCCATCCGCTCGGTACCGGACTACATGATCGTCATCTCGTTTCTAGGACTTACCGGGACTATTCTCATCATGAATTGGCTCTCCCGGACAAAAGCATAAACAGCCAAATCCGGACCTCTTCACGGAGGTCTTTCGATTTGCTTGCGAACATCGGAGGTTACCGCATTGACTACGTTCGGATTCATCAGACACGGTACGACGGACTGGAACTTGGAAGGCCGGCTCCAAGGACAGAACAACATTCCGCTAAACGAAGCGGGAAGGCTTCAAGCGCGCCTTCTGGGAGAGAGGCTTCGCGACGAACGATGGGATCTGATCGTCAGCAGCGATCTTCTGCGCGCTTCGGAGACGGCCGGCATTATAGCGGCCATGACGGGAGCGGGTCCGGTACGGCTGGAAGCCCGTCTCCGCGAACGGACTCACGGCCGGCTGGACGGCACTACCCTGGAAGAGCGGATCGCCTGCTGGGGGGAGGGCTGGAAGCAGCTGGAGCACGGGGTGGAATCGAACGAGGCTTTATTCGCCAGAGGCAGCGCCTGCCTGGCGGAGCTGGAGTCCGAATATGCCGGCAAACGGATTCTGATCGTCTCTCACGGCGCATTTATTGCCGTGCTCATAGAAGGGCTGCTGACGCATATGCCGGAAGGCTCGTTGCGGAATACATCGATCAGTGTCCTCGAGAAAGCCGAATCCGGCTGGACTTGCCCTTTGTTTAACTGCACCTCACATTTGCCGGAATGAACCCTCGTCTATTCTGCTTATACCTCCAAACGAAAGGCCTCTCAATTGCAAGATGCAGTTGAACGGCCGGATGTTACCCGCGTTTCCTCCTTTTCTTCTCTCTTTGACTTTTCTTATGAGCCCTGGCGGCATCGAAAGAGTTCCTGCTTCCCCATCCGAAGCTTGTATTGGCGAAAATTGCCTGAAAACGTTTATTTTTCGTAAAAACAGCGATACTGGTTAGTAAACCGGAGTCGCGCGGCCGGAGCTCGAAGCCGTCTGCGTTTTCCCGATTTACGGAGGTACGCTATGAATTTGGCCGACATGCTTTGCTATGCCGATATCCAGCAGCTCAGCAACATCGCCAGCACGTACGAATGCGAATGCAACGGTCACTCCAAAAACGATCTGATTCAGTCGATCTTGTCGAGAGTGAGCCGGAGAGACGTGTTTGAGCGGCAAGTAAGCACTTTGTCGACGGAAGATATCCGGTTCCTCAATTCTCTCGTATTCGAGAAGAGAGAGCTGTTCAGTCTGGAGGAGCTGATGGCCCGCGCCCAGCAGTCGAATTACGACAGCCCCGGCGATGGCCGCAATCCGCGGGAGATGATAGCCCAATTCAAGCACAGAGGCTGGCTGTTTAACGGCTACTCGCAATCTACGAAATATTTGTTTCAACTGCCGGTTGATCTGAAAAGGCGATTCACGGATACGATGGCGCTGTCGTTCGGCCAAAATCTGAACTATGCCGACGAGCCTTCCGTTTATCGGGACGAACATAAGCTGATCGTAGACGATATCGCACACTTTCTTCATTATACGTATCACGAGGAAGTCGTCCTTACCGGAGACGGTTCCATCTACAAGCGCAATCTGCATCAGCTGCTGGACCGGATGGCCGTGAAGGAGGAGCCAGTGACGAGAGGGGGATGGAGATTCGGCTATGGCCGAAAATTCCGCGATTTGCCCAGCCGGTTTTCACTGATCTACGATTACTGCTACTATCAGGATCTCTTGTCGGAGCAGCCCGGAAGGCTGGAATTGACCGATAAAGCCAAACTGTCCGTTCTGGAAGGGCGGCGCGAGGATTTGTCCGAGGTATACCGGTTTTGGCTCAAGCTGTACAAGGGGCCGATTCCGAACCTGCAGTCGCTCGTCTACTGGATCGGCAAGCTGGCGGATGATTGGGTCAGCGCCTCTTCGCTCGGCTCCGTCTTGTGCAAACTGATCCGGCCGTTTTACTACGATTCGCCGGAGGCGATCTACGACCAGCGCATCCTGCAGATGCTGATGCATCTGGGAGTAATCCGGATCGGCGAGGACGAGCAGGAAGGCAAAACGATCGCCGTCACGAGACTTGGACAAAGCCTGATATCGGGAACATACGTTTCGGATGAGGAGACGATCCCTGTCGAATTTGACAACATGACGCTGCATTGATACAATCGCTCCATTTCCATATAGACGACAGGAACGGAGCGATGAACATGATGCACCCTTATAAGGAACGATATCCGCAAGCGGACCCGACCGTATTTCTGGCCCCGGGCGTGCAGCTGATCGGAGACGTTGCGATCGGAGAGCAAGCTTCCATCTGGTACAACGCCGTATTGAGAGGTGATCTGGCCCCGATCCGGATCGGCCGGAGAACGAACATTCAGGACGGTTGCATCGGGCATGTGAATACCGGCCAGCCGCTTCTGGTAGGCGATGAAGTGTCGGTAGGCCACGGAGCAATCATTCACGGATGCACGATAGGCAGCGGCACATTAATCGGAATGGGGGCTATCGTACTAAACGGAGCGGAGATCGGTGAATATGCTTTAATAGGGGCGGGGTCGCTCGTTACGGAGAACAAGAAAATCCCCTCTTATACACTATCGCTAGGTTCGCCTGCCAAAGTGGTGCGGGAGTTGACGGAAGAAGATTTGCAGCGCATGAAACGAACGATGGAAAGCTACGTGCAAAAAGGGATGGAGTTTAAGAGCGGCACCTGATTCTTGCAGCCGGACTGAAACTTCCGTTTCCTGCAATGCCCGCTTTCCTTTAGGGAGGGTTGCCCTTTGGAGAAAATGGACGTTTCCGGTTATGCAGCAATGCTTGGGCTTTTCGCCGAAATGGTGCTCGATGAAGCAATCGTCAAACAAAAAAAACAAAGGCTATACCGGGATATCGACGACGCGCTCGCGAGGGGGGACGAGAAAACGTTTATTACGCTCACCCAGCAGTTGAAGGAGCTTCGTTCGTGACGGAACCCGGCAGAATGACCCGGCCAGACAGACGGTGGACTTATGTTCAACCGTCTTTTTTTATCGCCAGAAAATTTTAGTTTGCTAAAGTAATAAAGCTTCAAAGCGTTGCTTTAAAAAAGAAATTCTGTTTCTATATCAATAATAGCTGCCTCTTACACAGGGTCATTCATCGTGGCAAAGGCTTCGTTGAGAAGCTTTTTTTATTTCAATTTATATAGACGAATAAAGGGATCTGTTATCGCGCTGCCGCTCCGATTGTGCTAAATTAGAGAAGGCGCTTGATGCGTCCGGACAGAAGAAAGATCAAGGGAGTGGACAAGCTTTGAAGTTCAGCGATATCGAAAAGTCGTCCTGGGCCGGTTTAAAGCCGTATCTGGACACGTGCCTGCTGCCCGTAACCGGGCTGACCGGTCTGGAGCAGCCTTGGGAGGCGACGCAGGAGCTCGAATATTTGCGTGATGTGATGGACTGCGTAGAGGTGCCGTATAAGGGGCGGGTCGTCACTTACCCGGCCTTTCATTATTTCGGCGGGCCAGCCGCTGCCGAAGCGGTGAGCGAAGTAGTCGCCAAACTGAAGGGAGCCGGCTTCCGCTACGTGATCGTCATATCGGGTCATCCTTCTGTGGGAGCGGCCGCCATCCGGCATGCGGATCTGCTGCTGTGCCCGGAATCACAGGACGGCCAAGTGCAGAGCAGCCCCGAATTCCGCGACCGGGTCAACCGCGAAGTCCAGGCGATGTGGCAGAGCGGGACGAAAAATACCGAATCGGAACAGGAGGCAAGTGAAGAATCGGGTGCCGGGAACGTATGATTGGATCATAAATTGCGAACGATATAGGTAAGGCGAAGATGTGACAATTTCGTTAAATGTTGCCTTTAACGTTTCGAAACGGTTCCGTTTTGCACTTTGTCCGTTCTTGACGCCCTAAGGGACCTAGGCTATTATTAGTATGTCCTAGTGTGTTGTGCAATGAATGTCGTAATACGACGTGCGATAAATGGCGTAAAAAGGGGGTAGAAGACGAATGCATGACGCTCACAACAAGCACTCTTCCGGCAAACCGGTCACACGGCGCGAAATGTCCCGCCGTCAGTTTCTATCGTATACCCTCGGTGGAACAGGCGCTTTCATGGCAGCTGGCATGACGATTCCGATGATCCGTTTTGCCGTCGACCCGGTTCTGCAATCGAGCGGAGAAGGAACCTTTGTTAAGGTTGTGGAAGAAAGCAAAATTACTGCTGAACCAAAGTCGTTCAAGTTCCAGGTTCATCAAGTGGACGGCTGGGTGGAAAGCGAAATCGAGCTTGAAGCTTGGATCATGAAAAATGACAAAGGGCAAGTTTACGCTTTGTCGCCGGTTTGTAAACATTTGGGGTGTACGGTTAACTGGAACTCCGATCCGCGGTTCCCGAACGAGTTTTTCTGTCCGTGCCACGAAGCGCATTACACCAAGAGCGGCAAACATCTGGCGGTAGCACCGGCTCCGCTCGACGAGTACGACATTAAAATCGAGAACGGTTTTGTGTATCTCGGCAAAGTGCTGCCGAACCAGCAAGTTACGAAATAAGGAGGCGCTTCGATCACATGTTTAAGAGTATGTATAACTGGATTGACGAACGTCTCGATATTACCCCTTTATGGAGAGACGTTGCGGATCACGAGGTTCCGGAGCACGTTAACCCGGCGCATCACTTTTCTGCTTTCGTGTATTGCTTCGGCGGACTGACGTTCTTCCTCGTAGTCATTCAGATTTTGTCGGGGATGTTCCTGACGATGTATTACGTTCCGGATATCAATAACGCTTACCTGAGCGTCGATTACTTGCAGCACAAAGTAGCATTCGGCGTAATCGTACGGGGCATGCACCATTGGGGTGCCAGCTTGGTAATCGTGATGATGTTCTTACATACCCTTCGCGTATTTTTTACGGGGTCGTACAAAGCTCCCCGCGAGATGAACTGGGTTGTCGGAATGCTTATTTTCTTCGTTATGCTGGGGCTCGGCCTTACCGGCTATCTGCTTCCTTGGGATAACAAAGCTTACTATGCAACGAAGGTTACGCTTAACATTGCGGGTTCCGTGCCTGTAATCGGCGATTACATCCAACGCCTGGTGAACGGCGGAGAAATTGTCGGCGCCCAGACTTTGACCCGTTTCTTTGCGCTGCATGTATTCTTCTTGCCGGGAGCGCTGCTCGCACTGCTGGCCGGACACTTCTTCATGATCCGCAAGCAGGGCATTTCCGGACCGCTATAATCGAAGGGAGGACATATGCGTGGCACACGGTCATGATTCAAACGAAAAAGTGGTCTACGTCGGGGATTCCCGCGTACGCAAAAGAGATCCGATGCTTCCCCGCGATTATTCGGCCTATCCTGGAAAGTCGGAAGCGTTCATCCCTAACTTTCTGTTGAAGGAATGGATGGTAGGCGCGGTCGTACTCGTAGGCGTTCTCGTTCTCGTTATGCAGGAACCTGCACCGCTCGGGTATCCGGCGGACCCGCTGAATACGAGCTTTATTCCGATGCCGGACTGGTACTTCCTCTTTATGTACCAATTGCTGAAATATCCGTACGTTTCGGGTAACGATTTCAAAATTTTCCTTGGATCGCTGGCGATTCCGGGTCTTGCATTCGGCGGCTTGATGCTTGCGCCGTTTCTCGACACAGGCAAGGAAAGAAGATTTTACAGACGTCCGATCGCTGCCAGCCTGATGATCCTGTCGCTGCTTGCAGTCGTTCACTTGACAGTCGTCTCCTGGACGCACTATCAAAAAGAATTGACGGACAAAAACATCATCCCCGAGCATATTAAACGCCACCAGGAAATGGAAGAGGCAAAAAAAGCCGGGGGCGGCGGCGAAACCGGCGGAGCGAAAAAACCGGCCGCAGGCGCGCAGATCGTCGCTCAGGACGATCCGGGTTATGCGATCTACCAAAAAGCGACTTGCCTGAATTGTCACGCAGCCGACCTGAAAGGGAAGAGCGGAATGCCTGCTCTTCGCGGTATCGGCGACAAATATGATAAGAATCAGATTTTGGATATTATCAAAAACGGGAAGTCACCAGGCATGCCTCCTGTATACGATGCCAACATCAAAGCGGGCTTGTCCGCAGCCGATATCGATACGCTGGCTAACTGGCTTGCCCAACAGAAAAAACAGTAACAAACGTTACAGCCGCGAAAAGCCTGACCGTCATCGTGCCGGTCAGGCTTTTTGCTAAAAAATACGGCTACTATACGAGAGCCGGCATCCGACTCGAACGTCTAAGCTTCATCCCCAGCCGCTGGGGAAAGGAGGAGCACCTTGTCCGCTTGGCATTGGTTTTACCGGATTTTGCTGAATTATCGGCCGTTTCTGCTGATTGTGTTTCTAGTTAACGTGCTCGGAACGATATATGGGTACATCTGGTACTGGGATCAGATCGTCGAGACGGTTACGACTATGCCCCCGTGGCTCGTCTTGTTCGTTCCGGACAGTCCGACGGCAAGCTTATGGTTTACGGTGTCGCTTGGTATTTTATTGTTCGCGCCCAAATCCGCCTCTTCTTATATTGCAGGGCTGATTGCCACGCTTGGCGCGATCTCTTCCGTGAAATACGGCGTATGGGCGGTTGCGATGAACGCGGCCGTCGCTTATCAGGGCGAGCCGCTCGTATGGGAAGAATGGATGCTGATCGCTTCCCACCTGGGCATGGCGGTCGAAGCGTTGTTATTTATCGGACGTTTCCGTGTCCGTCCGGCTCATCTTGTTATTTCGTTAGGTTTGCTGTTCTTTAACGATTTTCTTGACTATAACGAGCTCATTTACCCGTGGTTGCGCGATATTTTGCTCGATGACCTGGGGGCGATTGAACTGTTCACGTGGATGCTGACCGCAGCCAGTTTCTTGATCGTGTCGCTCGTAATCTATTGGTCTAAAAGAGGACATTCCCCCATAAGATGATGTCGAGGGGGGATGTCCGATGTTCGTTTTCGGAAAGAAACGAATAGGGGCCGTTATTCTCATCCCGCTCCTGGGGATCGCATTGCTCACGGGCTGCGGGAAAGAGAAATCGGCCGGTCCGGGCCAGACGGCCACGGCGGAACAATTGCGGCAGGTGGAGCGGCTAAATGATACGGCGGACGAAATGTACCGGTTCGTCATGGACGGCAACATCGATAAAGCGCGGGACAAGCTGGATGAGGTCGGGAATAAGTTGACGCAAATCCGGTTCGACGGGATTACGTCGGTGGAAGGGGTCGGAGCATTATCGAATGCGATCGTACAAGCCAAGCGGTCTTTCCAGGCGGTAAACGTCTCTGAGGAAGAAGTGAAGGGAGCCGCTGCGAAGATCCGGCTTGCGACCGACGCGCTCACCCATGCCAATCAGCCAATGTGGCTTCAATATTATAAATCGATGAAGGAAACGGCTCGTCAGCTGGAAGCGGCCGTTCAGAAAAAGGACAAGCAGGAGGCGTCCGCCAAGCTCGATCAGCTGCACGAACGGTACGAAATCATCCGTCCGTCGCTGCTGATCAGCCGGCAGCCGTTTGAGGTCGAGAAGGTGGATTCGCTGTTCGCCTTTCTGCGCAGTCAGCTGTCGAAGCCGGAGCTGGATACGAAGCTGGCAGGCGGCGGCATCGACCAGTTTCATCTGACGCTTGACGCTTTGTTCGGCCGGCAGGAAAAGGCGGCGTTTATTCCTGTAGACGACAGTCCGGTACTGCTCCCGTCGGTGATGGCGATCGGCTCGGTTATCATCGCGGTGCTGGCGTTTGCAGCTTGGCGAATATTTAAGTTCGAGAACCGCTATTAAGACGAATAGAAGCGGAAAGACACGCAGGGACAAGCCTTCCCTTCGTGTCTTTTTGCCGATGACAGGGCCGTCAATTTCCGCGAAAGCCTTCGCCAAGCACATCGTGAACGTCGGACATGATGATGAAGGCGTGCGGATCGACCTCTTTGACGATCATTCTCAGCTTTCGCGTTTCCTGACGGGAAACAACGCTGTACACGACTTTTTTGTCCGCTTGCGAATACGCGCCCTTGGCCAGAAACAGCGTGACACCGCGGTCCATCTCGCGGGTGATCACCTGGGCCAGCTCCTCTCCTTTGTCGGACATGATGGTGAAGGCGATGGCCGCATACGAGCCTTCGGTAATGAAATCGATCGTTTTGGAGGCGACGAAGACGGCTACCAGCGTATAAAGCACTTTTTCCTTCGGTATGTACAAGAGCGAGCTGCCGATGACGAGCACATCGATTACGAGAATGATTTGCCCCATGCTCCAACCTTTCGTTTTATTGAGCAGCCGGGCTACGATGTCGGTTCCTCCTGTGGTGCCTCCAAAGCGGAAGACGATGCCGAGCCCGCTCCCGAGCGTAACGCCGGCGTACAGTGTGGCGAGAAAAAAGTCGTTATCTGCCTGAAACGGGACGACCCAGTTGCGATGGATCGCAATCTCCATCAAGCGGAGGAAAAAGGCAAGCATCAGCGTGCCGAAAACAGTATGGATCATCGCGGTTTTGCCGATCGTTTTCCAGCCGAGAAAAAATAACGGGGCATTCAGAACGAGCGTAGTGACGGATACCGGGAAGTCGAGCGAATAGTTGAACAGCAGGGCAATACCCGTCAATCCGCCTTCCATCAGCTCGTTCGGGATAATAAAATAATGGAGTCCGAATGCGTAAATAGCCGTTCCGAGTGTTATCGGCAGCCAGGACCGCAGAAGCTCTTTGCCATACTTGTTCATGGAATCCCTCCCGACGTTTTTCCCTTCTATGCTTTATCCCATCTTCTCGGTGCTGAAAACCGGACTTTTTGAACTCGCACTATAAGATGTACGTGTAAAGATAATGAATAGTATACCCCAAGTTGGGAGCCGCGGGCAGCATTCTCCGAAGACGGGTGAAGAAAAAAAGGATTTGTTTTCGGCCTGCCTTTTGCGTTAACATGTAAAATAGAACGCAAGATCGGATCGGTAATCGTTCCGGTCGCTGCGACTGGCGGATTTGTGAGAAGGAGGGCTCTATGTCGGAGAAATCGCTAAAAGAGATACAACGGGAAGTGGACGCATACATATCCCAATTCAAGGAAGGTTACTTCAGTCCGCTCGCTATGCTGGCCCGGATGTCCGAAGAAGTCGGGGAGCTGGCCAGAGAGGTCAATCATCAATTCGGCCCTAAGCCGAAAAAACCGGACGAAGCTGACAATTCGATCGAGCTGGAGCTTGGCGATATTTTATTTATAACGATTTGCTTCGCCAATTCGCTGGGGATCGATCTGACGAAGGCCCACGACGAAGTGTTGAACAAATTCCGTACGCGCGATGCGGACCGCTGGACCAAAAAGAACACCGAACAAGAGTAGCCGTCATATGCTGTACCATCGAGTCGGGCGGAGGAACTCCCCGCTGTTCGCACACCTATCGGTTAGGGGCGGATGCGGCACTCCCCCGGAACCATACATACGGGGCGCACAAGCGCGGTCGTATATGGATCAGGAGGAACGCGATGGACGGCGACAATCCGATTAAGAAGGCATACGCTTCGATATTGGAAGCCGATTTCGAGCGGGCGATCGAATGGTTTGAGCAGGCAATCCGCGAAGAACCGGACAATGCGGATTATCATTATAAGCTGTCGGTTACATTTGCGAGGAGCAACCGGCTCGGCAAAGCGATCGAGCATGCGTTGCGGGCCAAGCAGTTGGAGCCGGGGAGCGACGTATACAGCTATCATCTGGATACGCTGCAGGCTAAACTGCTCATGCAGGATGCACAGAAGGTATTGGACGGGACTGACCGGACTTATTTGGCCGTACCTCTCTTGACGCGCGCCATTGAGCTAGATCCGCTGTCCGTCGAAGCGCATATGATGCTTTCCGCCGCTTATGCGGCTTTGCAGGAATACGGCAAGGCCGTTCAGATGGCGAACGAGACGTTACGATTGGACCCCGAGCATCCGGACGCCAAGCGGCTTGCCGAGGAATACCGGCAGCAACTGAAAATGTATTTGCAGACGCAGCAAACGATAAGGGAGATTTGACGATGAGTTCAATCATTCATGTAGCAGTAGCCGGTGCAAACGGAAGAATGGGTAAAGAAGTAGTAAAGATGGTGCTCACCGATCCGAACCTTAAGCTGGTGGCGGCTATAAGCCGTTCCAACGAAGGAGTCGACGCCGGTCTGCTCGTCGGGAAGGAAGCTTGCGGCGTGTTGGTCAGAACGGATCTGGAGGCAGCCCTGTCCGGTGCGGACGCACATGTGATGGTTGATTTCACAACCCCTCACTCCGTTATGGCCAACAGCCGCATCGCGATCCGGCAAGGCGTGCGTCCGGTAATCGGAACTACCGGATTGAAGCCGGCGGATATCGAGGAATTGGACAAGCTGTGCAAAAATAACGGAATCGGCGGGATCATCGCTCCGAATTTCTCGATCGGCGCGATTCTGATGATGAAGTTCGCCGCTCAAGCCGCCAAATATATGCCGCATGTCGAGATTATCGAGTATCATGGCGACCAGAAGCTGGACGCGCCTTCCGGCACGTCAATCAAGACGGCGGAGATGATCGCGTTGAATCGCCAGGAATTCCGCCAAGGCAATCCGAACGAGGAAGAAACGATCGA
This sequence comes from Paenibacillus sp. MAH-35, assembly GCF_058135425.1. Taxonomy (NCBI): domain Bacteria; kingdom Bacillati; phylum Bacillota; class Bacilli; order Caryophanales; family Paenibacillaceae; genus Paenibacillus; species Paenibacillus sp. MAH-35. The sequence continues at coordinate 202,000 of NZ_JBYUPU010000008.1, read as the reverse complement.
CGGCGCGCGGGGAGGCTTGTACAACGGATTCCGCATACATAGCGTTCGTCTCCCGGGCGTATTCGCGCAGCAGGAAGTTATCTTCGGCGGCTATGGGCAAACGCTCAAAATCCGTCACGATTCGTACGATCGGGAAGGATATATGCCGGGTGTGAACATCGCCGTTAAAAAAGCGATGGAGCTGTCCGGAATCGTATACGGGTTCGAGCATTTTATCGACTGAACAGAAATTGGTTAGCGGAAATGGAGGCTGATGCCGGCAAGCCGGCTGAGGTCCCAGTACGCAACAGCTATAGTGGAGGGAAACCCGATGGAGATCGCACTAATCGCCCACGACCGCAAAAAAGAAGAAATGGTCAATTTCGTTATCGCCTATGAGGAAGTGTTCAAGCATCATACGTTGTATGCGACCGGCACGACCGGCACCCGCATTATGGAGAATACGGACCTGCAAGTACACCGCTACATGTCTGGGCCGCTAGGCGGCGATCAGCAGATCGGCGCTAAAGTAGCGCAAGACGAGATGGATCTCGTCATCTTCCTGCGCGACCCGCTTATGGCGCAGCCGCACGAGCCGGACATCATCGCGCTGCTTCGCTTGTGCGACGTACAGGGCATACCGGTGGCGACGAATATCGCTACGGCGGAGCTGCTTGTCCGTTCGCTTGACCGCGGGGAGTTCGGCTGGCGGGATCTGGTGGATAAATATAAACCGGGGTTGATGTAAATGTCATATGAAACCGATATTCTCATATTCGGAGCGCATCCCGACGACGCCGAGATCGGCATGGCGGGTACGATCGCCAAACATACGGCGGCCGGCCATAAAGTCGTTATATGCGACTTGACGGCGGCGGAGATGTCCTCGAACGGAACGGTGGAGTTAAGGCGCCGGGAAGCCGAGCAGGCGGGAGCGATCCTGAAGCTGGCGGGGCGTACGAATCTGGGGCTGCCTGACCGCGGCTTGTATATGACGAAGGATTATGTCGATGCCATTACGCAGGAAATCCGCAAGTTCCGGCCGCGGATCGTGTTCGCTCCTTATTGGCAGGACAGGCATCCCGATCATATCGCCTGCAGCCATCTCGTTCAGGAAGCGGTATTTAACGCGAAGCTCCGCCGGTATATGCCCGACTCGGAGGCTGTGTCGGTGCAGCAGACGTACTTTTATTTCATTAATGACGTGCACGAAGCCGATATCGTGGTCGACGTAAGCGGCGTATACGAAGCCAAAAAAGCTGCGTTGAGCGCTTATGCGAGCCAGTTCGATCCGGCGGCGGCCGGCAATCACTATGTGCCGACTCCGCTGAACCAGGGGTATCTGGAGCGGGTCGAAGCGAGAGACCGGCTGCTCGGCCAACAAAGGATGATCCCTTATGCCGAAGGGTTCGTATCCAAGCTTCCGGTACTTGTTGACTTATTTTAACGGATGATCGAATATAATACCTGTATACGTATGATTCGCGGGGAGGGGGATGTCTATGGAAAACGATCGACTGAAGATCGGCATTACGTGTTATCCGTCGCTCGGAGGTTCCGGCGTCGTGGCGACAGAGCTTGGAAAGCTGCTCGCGGAAAAGGGCCACGAGGTTCATTTCATTACGCACAGCATCCCTTTCCGCCTGGGCAAGTTTCATAAAAATATTTTTTATCACGAAGTCGAAGTTAACGACTACTACGTGTTCAAATACCCGCCATACGATTTATCGCTGGCAAGCAAGATGGCCCAGGTAGCCAAGATGGAGCAGCTGGATATTTTGCACGTCCATTACGCGGTTCCCCATGCGGTCTGTGCCTTTTTGGCCAAAGAGATGGTCGGCTCGGATCTGAAAATCATCACAACGCTGCATGGTACCGATATCACCGTGCTTGGCCAGGACGAATCGCTCAGCGACCTGATTAGGCTGGCGATCGAGCGGAGCGACGCGGTTACGGCGGTCTCGAAAGATTTGATCCGCGAGACCCGCGATCTGCTGCATATCGAGAAGCCGATTGACCTTGCCTACAATTTTGTGGATAAAAGGGTATATTACCCAAGAGATGTCGCTACGCTGCGCCGCGACTTCGCCAAACCGGACGAGAAGCTGCTGCTGCACATATCGAACTTCCGTCCCGTCAAGCGGATCGGCGATGTGGTGGACGTGTTCGCCAAAGTGAACGAAAGGGTCCCGTCGAGACTGCTGTTCGTCGGAGAAGGACCCGAGCTGTCGAAGACGATCTGCAAGGTGAAAGAGCTCGGCCTGACCGACCGCGTCATATTCGCCGGGAAGCAGGACGATGTCGCGCAGGTGATCTCGCTGGCCGACGTGATGCTGCTTCCTTCGGAGAAGGAAAGCTTCGGGCTCGTGGCGCTGGAGGCGATGGCTTGCGGTGTTCCGACGGTCGGTTCGAACGCAGGCGGCATCCCGGAGCTGATCACGCACGGGGAGACCGGGTACCTGGCGCCGATCGGCGATACGGCTCAGATGGCCGAACACGTGATCCGGCTCCTGTCGGACCCTCAGCTTTATGAGGCGATGTCGAAAGCCTGTCTCGATCGGGCGCATTTTACGTTCTGCAACGATTTGATCACGGCGCAATACGAGCAGATTTATTACCGGGTGCTGGGGCGCGAAGTGCCGAGCATCGATTTGAGCGAAATATGCCGGGCTTGACCGGCTGAAGGATGCGGAGGCATTACGGATATGTCGGAACGGATGGAGACGGAAGGAAAAGAAGTGCTCCGCACGCTCGGCGAAGCGGGTTACGAGGCGTATTTCGTAGGCGGCTGCGTACGCGACAAGGCGCTCGGACGACCGCTCAAAGATATCGATATCGCGACCTCCGCTTTGCCGGACGAGGTGATGAGGCTGTTTCCCCGTCACGCTCCGACCGGTCTTGCCCATGGTACCGTTACGGTTATCCGGGAGCATCACACGTTCGAAGTGACGACGTTCCGCAAAGAATCCGAATACGAGCAGTTCCGGCGGCCCAAGGAAGTGGAGTTTATCTCCGATCTGAACGAAGATTTGCGCCGCCGGGACTTTACGATTAATGCGATGGCTCTGGATGCGCATGGCACCCGGTACGATCCGTTCAGGGGCTCTGCGGATCTGGAAGCGGGAGTCATAAGATGTGTCGGCAACCCGATGGAGCGGTTTCACGAGGACGCGCTGCGCATGCTCCGGGCGATCCGTTTCGCTTGCGAATACGGGTTCTCGCTGGAGGAGGCGACATGGGAGGCGCTACTCCGACATGCGCCGCTGCTGGCCCATGTGGCGATGGAGCGCGTAGGCGCCGAGCTCGACAAGATGATCGAAGGGCAGTCGCCCGATCGTGCGGTGAAGCTGCTTGCCGAGAGCGGGTTAACCCGTCATTTCAAGCAGCCTGTAGAGTGGCCGCTGGCCGAATGGGACGAAGTACCGGAACCGGCTGCAGCGGTGAAGCTGACAGGCGTAACAGGGGCCGAGCTTCGGTGGACGGCCTTATTCGTGCTGCTGGAGATGAGCTCCGGACAAGCTCGGGAAGCGATGAAACGGCTCAAGTTTTCCGGCAAAAAATCGGCTGCGATCGTCCGGCTGCTGCAGATGGATGAATGGATGCGGCAGCATCTGGACAAGTTCCGTATGGAAGACGAGCAAGCGGGCTTCGAGACGTGGGCCGGCGCTTGCGTAATGTTCGGGAAGCCGGTTGCCGCACTGTGGCTGGAGCTTGCTTCCTGGCAGACGGAATCGTTGGACGGCCGGAACTGGCGGCAGCTGCTCGAGCTCGGTCCCGGGTGGATCGAACGGATACCGGCCGATCGGGTAACGGAACTTGCGGTGAACGGGACGGAGCTGGCTGCCGAGCTGGACAAACCTGCCGGTCCGTGGCTGGGCGCGCTGCTTCAGGAACTGCTGGTGGAAACGGCCAAGCTGCGAATACGGAATGAACGGGATATTTTAATTCAAGAAGCCAAAAATCGAGTAAAGCGGGAAACGATGTAATGGAGCATAAAATATTGGCGTATCTGGAGCAGCGCCCGAACGAATACGTATCGGGCGAACAGCTGAGTGAACTGCTCGGCTGCACCCGAACCGCCGTCTGGAAACACATCCGCAGCCTGCGCGATCAAGGGTATACGTTCGACGCGGTCTCGCGAAAAGGCTATAAGCTTACGGGCAAGCCGGACAAGCTGAGCGCAGCGGCCATTCTGGCCGAGCTGTCGACGGCGGTTATGGGCCGATCGGTCAAACTGTACGATTCTGTCGACTCTACGCAGACGATTGCCCACCGGCTGGCCGAAGAAGGCGCTCCGGAGGGAACGCTTGTGATCGCGGAAGTTCAGACGGCCGGGCGCGGCCGAATGGGGAAAAACTGGCATTCGCCGAAAGGGAAAGGCGTCTGGATGAGTCTGGTCCTGCGGCCGAACATCCCGGTTCATTTTACCCCTCAACTGACGCTGCTGGTCGCCGTCGCTTTGAACCGGACGATTCGCAAGCTGGAGCCGTCCTTGCCGGTTGCGATCAAGTGGCCGAACGATTTGCTTGTGGACGGAAGGAAGATCAGCGGCATCCTGCTCGAGTCGAATGCGGAGGACGAGCGGCTGCGGCACGTGATCGCCGGAGTGGGCATCAGTGTCAATCTGCAGGAGGACGATTACCCGGAAGAGCTCCGAGGCATTGCTACGTCGCTCCGTATGCTCAGCGGCCGGGAATGGAGCCGTTCCGAACTGATATGCGCGTTCCTGGAGCAGTTCGAAGCGTTGTACAATCTGTGCGACACGGAAGGCTTCGAGCCGATCCGGACTGCGTGGGAAGCGTCTGCCTATTCGCTCGGCCGTCCGATCGCGGCGAGGACCCCCAGAGGCGTTGTGGAGGGTGTCGCCGAATCGATCGACGAGATGGGCGCCTTGATTGTCCGGCATCCGGACGGAAGTGTGACCAAGCTGTATTCCGCGGATATTTAGCTAAAAACATGTAGATTTCGTGAACGATCTGGTATAATATTGCGTAGAGGCGGTATCCTACGTGGAACTGCACTCCTGCACGCAAGTAAAACAAGTTTGACATGCAAGTCGCGGAATTCTGCTCTGAGCCTAAAAGGGACCGAGACAGAAAACAAATCTGACGATTCGTTTCCTGTTGTTTTCTAAGCCTTTTAGCCGAGCGGCTAAAAGGCTTTTGTGCGTTCCGGACCGGTTCACGAGCTAACCAAATCGAAAGCGGGTGTTCGGATGGAACCGAAAAAAATGAGTACGACCCGAATGAGAAAGATGAAGACGGACGGCGTGCCGATCTCGATGGTCACCGCCTATGACTACACGTCGGCCAAACTGGCCGAGGAAGCGGGCGTGGACGTCATACTGGTGGGTGATTCGCTCGGCAATGTCGTGCAAGGCCAGGAATCGACGCTGCCGGTTACGCTGGACGAGATGATTTATCATACGAAGATGGTGACTCGCGCGGTCTCGGCTCCGTTTGTCGTAAGCGATATGCCGTTTATGACATATCACGGGTCGATCGATCAGTCGTTTCACAACGTCGGGCGGCTGATGCGAGAAGGATTATGCAAGGCGGTCAAGATGGAGGGCGGAACGGAGATCGCCCATACCGTCGACGCGGTAGTGAAGGCAGGGGTACCCGTTATGGGCCATATCGGCCTCACTCCGCAGTCGGTGTATCAGATCGGCGGTTATAAGATTCAAGGGAAAACCGGCGTTTCGGCCCGCAAACTGATGGACGACGCCAAGGCGCTCGAGCAGGCCGGAGCGTTCGCCATCGTCGTCGAGCTGGTCACGGACGAGATCGCGGAGGAGATTACGAAGGCGGTGTCGATCCCGACGATCGGCATCGGAGCGGGCGTTCATTGCGACGGGCAGGTGCTCGTGTTCCACGATCTGCTGCAATATGCGTCGCCGGTATTTCCTAAAAAATTCGTTAAAGCGTACGCGAATATTGGAGACGCTATTCGTAACGGGATCGCCCAGTATGTCCAAGAGGTCAAAAGCCGCAGCTTTCCGGCCCAGGAGCATTCGTTTCACGCGGATCTGGAGCTTGCGGGACATCTGTACGGCGGCAAATCGTCCGACAACGACTGAGGGCAGCCGGGAGAGGAGCAATCATCATACATGGAAGCCATTGTCCGGATCGAAGAGCTGCGTTCGAAGCTGAAGGCAGCCAGACGCAATAAAGCAAATGCGGAGGGCGAAGTACGGGTCGGCTTTATGCCGACCCTCGGCTATATGCACGAAGGCCATATGAGCTTGATTCGTCAGGCTCGCCGGGAGTGCGACATCGTCGTCGTCAGCATTTTCGTGAACCCGCTTCAGTTCGGGCCAACCGAAGATTTCGACAAGTACCCGCGCGACAACGAACGGGACCTGTCGCTTGCGGAGGAAGCGGGAGCGGATTATGTGTTTTTGCCCAGCGTAACGGAAATGTACCCGGCTCCGACGAAGACGACGGTAGTCGTCAAGGAATTGACGGATACGCTGTGCGGCGCGTCGCGCCCGGGCCATTTTGACGGCGTGGCGACGGTGGTAACCAAGCTGTTCAACATCGTGCAGCCGGACCGCGCTTATTTCGGCATGAAGGATGCCCAGCAGGTCGCCGTGATCGAGCAATTTACCCGCGATCTGAACATTCCGGTGCAGATCGTCCGCTGCGAGACGTTAAGGGAGCCTGACGGACTGGCGATGAGTTCCCGCAACGTGTACTTAAACGAAGAAGAGCGCAAGCAGGCGCTCGTCTTGTCCAAGTCGCTTAGCCAAGCCGAGTCGTGGATGGCGGAGCCGGACATGACGGTAGGAAAGCTGGAGCTGAACATTCGACGTATGATCGAGTCCGCGCCTTTGGCCGTTATCGACTACGTTACGATTTTAACCTATCCGGGACTTGAGCCGGTAACCGGCGCACAGCCATTTAACGGAGAACACCCGATTCTGGTGGCGCTCGCCGTCAAATTCGGTAAAACCCGCCTGATCGACAATCGCATTTTTTTCTCTTGAGGAGGGGAACCGGCATGTTCTTAACGATGATGAAATCGAAAATTCACCGCGCGACGATTACGGAAGCAAATTTAAACTATATTGGCAGCATTACGATTGACGAAGATCTGATGGATTTGGTCGAACTTTTACCTAATGAAAAAGTGCAGGTTGTAGATAATAACAACGGAGCCCGCCTTGAAACGTATGTCATCCCCGGCCCCCGGGGTTCCGGAGTCATCTGTTTGAACGGTGCAGCGGCTCGTCTCGTTCATCCGGGCGATACAGTCATTATTATTTCTTACGCGCTGATGACGGGCGAACAAGCGAAAGCTCATAAGCCGAAAATTGCCATTATGGGAGAAGACAACAAGGTCGTCGATACACTGAATGTCGAAACACATTCCACAATCCTTTAAGTGCAAGCTTACGTGAGCACCGGAAGTTCCGGCTGAATTCCATATTCGATGTCGAGCAGGCTTCCTGATTTGCTTCGTGATCAAAAGTGGACTTTTTGAACAACCTCTTTAAGCACGGGCAGCACGATTTCTCAGCCAAGGTGGGATCAGATCATGTTGAAACAGTTGTTTGCCTCGATGCACGACGCGTTAGACGACGTGATAAAACATTTCCCGACTGCCGACGCCAAGGGAAAGCAGGATCTTCACAACAAGCTGGACGTATTAAAAGCGATGAGTGATTCCTTTATCGAGGAATGGCTGCAATTCGAGGAGAAGATGGCTCGTTTTCTGGAAACATTGCCGAAATCGTCCGGTTGGGCCGTTGCGGGGAGCAGCGGCGCTTCTCCAGCCTTGCCGGAAGGCAGCGATGCCTCCGAAGCGTTCAAGCGAGGCCAGGGTTATTTTCAACTGCTTATGTACGACAACGCGGTTCGCGAATTCGAGTCGGTTGTCCAAGGACACCCCGAGTTTATTCTGGGCCGGCTGTACTTGGCTATGGGCCATATGCGCAAAGGAAACGACGCCGAAGCGTACCGGCATTTCCGGTTTATTACCTCGCTGACGGAGCACGACCAGATGAAGGCCGTCTCGTATAACGCGATGGGATGCATTCATGCCAAAAACGCCAATATCGAGCAAGCCCAGCATTTCTTCAAACTGGCCTATATGGCCGATCCGAGCAGCGTGGAGCCGATGATCAACATGGGAATATGCATGTCGCATCACGGAAGCCAAAGCGCCGGAGAAGGATTTATCCATTAAATGATCATAGCCTCGCTTCGGCTTCCCTTTTCGGCTAGGCAATAATTTGGTATGCTAAGAAGGGAATCGCGAAGAAGGGATTGAAGAGTACCGGATGAGATATGCGGTAATCGATTTTGAAACAACGGGAGACCAACCTTCGGATGATATCATACAGGTTGGTCTTGTTGTTATAGAAGATGGTGTCATCAGCCGGCGGTATTCATCCTTCGTCCGGCCTAATAAATCCATACCTGAATTTATCGTACAGCTGACAGGCATCACCGATGAGATGGTGGCGGACGCTCCCGTTCTCGAAGACGTGTTGTCCGACATGCTTCCTTTGCTTGCCGACAGCGCGCTTGTGGCCCACAATGCGGGTTTTGACCATATGTTTTTGCGATACGCTTGCGAACGAAGCGGATATCTTCCTTTTGACGGGCGGGTTATCGATACGATTCCCTTCCTGCGCATCCTGTTCCCTTCGCTGACGAGCCTTCAACTGTCGATGGTGAGCACCGCTTTCGGGCTTGGTCACGATCGTCCGCACCAGGCGGACAGCGACGCTGAAGTGACGGCGCTTATCTGGCTCAAATGTTTGGAGCGGTTCGATACGCTGCCGCTGCTGACCGTTCAGAAGCTGGCTCAGCTGTTCGAGTCCGATCCTTCGGACATGGGCTGGTTTATGCAGGAGATGCGGGTGCGCAAAGAATCGGCAGTCAGTATCGACCCCGAGACGAACCGGTATTTTCGTCAATACGTGCTGAATGTCGGGGACTGGGATGAGGAGAAGCCGGCCCGTGAGGAAGAAGGTTCGCCTCAAATCGGCAAAAACGAGTCGTTCGACGAGTTTTACGATAAAATCAAGACGAATTTGCGCAGCAAGTTCGAGCACTACGAAGAACGCGAAGCGCAGGAGCATATGATCCGCGAGGTGGAGAGCTCGTTTTCGTCCGACCGCCATCTGATGGTGGAAGCGGGAACCGGCACGGGAAAGTCGCTCGGATACTTGATTCCTTCCCTGTACCACGGCATCAAGGAAGACAAGAAAGTGATCGTCAGCACCCACACGATCAACTTGCAGGAGCAGCTCCGTCAGCGGGACATCCCGCTGCTTCAGGATATATTTCCGGTACCGTTCCGGGCGGCCGTGCTTAAGGGGCGGAGCCATTATTTATGCCTGCGCAAATTCGAGCAGAAGCTGTACAACCGCGACTTTGCCAGCGAGAAGGAAGACCGGATCACCGCGGCCCAGATGGTCGTATGGCTTTCGGAGACGAACCACGGAGACGACGAGGAACTGTATTTCGCCGGGCGCGGGGCCGAATTTTGGCAGACGGTCGGCAGCGACACCGATTCGTGCCTGAACCGGATGTGCCCCTGGTTCAAAAAATGTTTTTACCACCGCGCCCGTAATGAAGCGAATATTGCGGACGTGGTCATTACTAATCATTCGCTGCTGTTTACCGATATTCAGGCGGAAAACCGGCTTCTGCCGGCCTACAAGCAGCTCGTCATTGATGAAGCGCATCATTTCGAGGAAGTGGCGAGCAAACATCTGGGGATGGATCTGCATTATGCCTCCCTGGTAAACACGCTGCTGTGGCTGTATAAGGATGCGAAGAACGGCCAGCTGCCCTCGCTTCAGTTCAGGCTGCAGCGCGGCTCGGAGCAAAAGGCCGCTGACTGGAACCAGACGATCGAGTCGGTTTATCCGCGCATGGTGCGCATTAAGGAAGAGTGGGACAAGCTGACCGAGCTGCTGTATATGTTCGTCTCCGAGCGCAACGACGGCGGAGGGACCGAGAGCGGACAACTCGTGCTCCGTCTCAAGCCGGAAGCGCTGCCGAAGGCGTGGAGCTCGCTGCTTGTGATCGAAGAGAACATTTACCTCGAAGCGACCGAGATCGGCAAAAAGCTGGAACGGCTTGTTACCGAGCTGAAGGAGGAAACCGACGAGTTTGCGACGAGCAGCGTGCTGACAGACTTGTCGGGGTCGGTGAAAGCGTTGCTGCGGCACCGGGACGTGCTCCGGTTCTTTATGCAGATGCCCGATCCGCATTACGTGTACTGGCTTGAGGCCGCTCCGTACTTCAAGAGCAAGTCGCTCCAGGTGTTTGCCGTGCCACTCGACGTCAGTCATCTGCTCAAGCAGCACTTCTTCGAGGCGAAGGACAGTGTCGTATTAACGTCGGCGACTTTAACGGTTAACAAAACGTTTCAATACAGCGCCTCGCAGCTGGGCTTGCAGCCGTTGTCGGATACCGAGAAGGTGAAGACGGTGCAGCTTGCATCGCCGTTTCAGTACCGCAAGCAAGCGCTTGTGCTGATTCCGCGGGATTTCCCTAGCGTCAAAGGGGCGACGGCGGACGAAGTGTTCCTCGGGGCGCTTGTCGGGTCTTTGGCCGATGTGGCGAAGGAGACGAAGGGCCGGATGCTCGTCCTGTTCACTTCGCACCGGATGCTGAAGCAAATTCATCCGGAGTTGAAGGAGCGGCTGAAGCCGAGCGGCATTCAGGTGCTCGGCCAAGGCGTCGACAGCGGCAACCGCAGCAAGCTGATCCGGATGTTCCGCTCGCAGTCGTCCAGTGTTCTGCTGGGCACGAGCAGCTTCTGGGAAGGCGTCGACATTCCGGGGGAGGCGCTGACTTGTCTGGCGATCGTCAGACTTCCGTTCCAGCCTCCGAATCACCCGCTGGTCGAAGCCAAAAGCGAGCAGCTGAAAAAGAACAACCTGAACCCGTTTACGGCGCTGTCGGTGCCGCAGGCGGTCATCCGCTTCAAGCAAGGCTTCGGACGTCTCGTTCGGACGGCTAAAGACCGCGGTGTCGTCGTGATTTACGATACGCGTGTACTGGAAACCTCCTATGGCCGCAACTTTTTGTATTCGCTGCCCGGTCCGAAAATCGAACATTTGAGCACACAGCAGTTGGTACCGCGAATATCAGATTGGATGGGGGAGGAAAACGGATGAAGACACCGAAAATTTCGGAGGCGGTCGTCCGCCGTCTCCCGGTTTATCTTCGTTTTTTGAATGAGCTTAGCCGGCGCAACGTGCAGATGGTCTCGTCGCAGGATCTGGGCCAAAAGCTCGATTTGAATCCGGCGCAGATCCGCAAAGATTTGGCTTACTTCGGGGAATTCGGCAAAAAAGGGATCGGCTATGACGTCGTCTATTTGATCGAGAAAATCCGCCAAATTTTAAAGCTGGACCAGATTATTCCGGTCATTCTGGTCGGAGCCGGAAACCTGGGCCGGGCTTTGTGCAATTACAACGCCTACCTGAAAGACAATATGAAGATCGTAGCCGTCTTCGACAGCTCTCCGGACAAGCTCGGCGAGCATATTAACAATTTGACTGTCCAGCCCATGACGGTGCTTAACGAGACGGTCCGGGAGCACAAGGTGCGGATCGGCATCATTACCGTCCCGGCGTTCGAAGCGCAACTGGTCGCCAACCAGTTCGTTGACGCCGGGGTGGAAGCGATTCTTAACTTCGCGCCGGTCATTATTAAGGTGCCGAACGAGATTCGCGTTCATCATGCGGATTTTACGACCGAGCTGCAGAGCTTGGCTTATTATTTGGATTGAGGCAAGGCGAGGCTGCTGATGGTCACAGACGGAGTGTGGAGTTGCGGATGCCTGCGGAGACGCAGGCATTTTTAAAAAGATCGGAAGGTTGAGGCTCTTCCCCATAACTAAAGCGGGTAAGGGCACCCCTTGCTTGTCGGGGCGGCTAATGTGTCGCTAGCTGCTTATCGTTGCTTATCGTTGCTTATCGTATGGTTAGGTAGCCCATCCGCATGTCGTCACAGCGAAGCCCAAACGCGCTCGGTTCGCAAGAAACTAGTTTACGGGATTGGTTGCACTTGGAGTCGAGCTATTCCCGCATAACCTCATCAACGACCGGCTGGAGCGAAGGCTCCCGTTATCTTCCACGCACCAACGTAATGGGTTTGCACGTCAAAGGACCGTCCGGATCAGCCGCACTCCATTATAGGGACTTCTGATAGGGAAAGGATGAGATTTCGGAGTAAGAAGGGCTGTCCCAAAGTGTTCACATGACACGGGAACGTCCCGATTTCCAAACAAAAGGACCTCAAATTCCACAGTATAGTGGAGGCTGAGGTCTTTTTTCTATGTAGGCTCAAAAAATCGCAAATTGACTGTTCGGACGAAATAATCGTACTTATCTTTAGGGATACCGCCGGAAGGAGGTGTATGAAATTGCGCGTTAGCGTGTTTTGTATGTGGAAGGAAGCGTCCATTGGACAAATAGGAACACCTATTGTACACTTATACCTAGTAAACATATGCATAGTAAATCTATGTATAGAATACCTAGGTACAGAGGAGGCGACAGATTGAACAAAGAACTGCTCAAGGGCAGCACGGGCACGATGATACTGGCGCTGCTGAACCGCCACGATCTGTACGGCTACGAGCTGTTGAAGGAGCTGGAACGCAGGTCGGAAGGCGTATTTGCTTTGAAGGAGGGTACCTTGTATCCGATTCTACACGCGATGGAAGCGGAAGGCTGGGTGGACGCCTACTGGAACGAGGTGAACGGCCGCAAGCGGAAATATTACCGGATCACACCGCCGGGCCAGAAACAGCTGGAGCATAAAAAGTCGGAATGGAACGTATTCCGCAGCGCTGTCGATCTCGTATTAAAGGAGGGGAGAGCTTAACCATGATTCGGGATCACGAATTGATTCGGAGTTATCTCCGCTCCGTATGCGCACAGATTAAAGCGAAGGAAGTCCACCCGCATATTCGCAAAGAACTCGAGAGCCATCTGGAGGAACTGGTGATGGAACGGGAGGAAGCGGGTCATCACCGGGAGGAAGCCGTACGGTATGCGATCGGGCGAATGGGAGATCCGGTCAAGGTCGGTAAAGATCTGCATGCGGTACATAAACCTAGAATGAATTGGCCGCTCATGATCGGGGGACTGTTATTTGCGGTATTAGGTGTATTCGCGATGTATCATATCGATAACAGTATGACGGTTCGGTTTCCTTTAGGAGAAAAAAAGCTGGTTTCCGTCGCTTGCGGTTTATTGATTATGGGCCTCCTGTACTTCATTCAACCACGTGCGATACAAAGATACAGCTGGGCGCTTTATGCCGCCGCAACTGGCGGGATGGTCGGCTGTCATTGGTTTGGAGCCGCCGTAAACGGCTCGCCGACGTACATCAATCTAGGCTGGATCAGCCTCGATTGGGCCTGGTTAAGCACCTATTTATGGATTGCAGCGGCTCCGGGGATATTGATCGAACGTGCGAAAAAGCCGTACTTTTGGCTGACTACGGCAGCGATTCTGGTGCTGGTGCCGCTGCTGCTCTACGGAAGTCTGGGAAAAATTCCGGGTCTTGTTCTGTACTTAACTGCCCTGCTGGTCATGGCTGGCTCGGTTACAGGAAAATGGAAACGGGTGATCGCACAAACGCTGCTGCCGCTCGGCACTTTTCTTGTCGTCGCCGTGCAATCCAGACCGTACCTAGTGGATAAATGGAGCATGTATCTCGATCCGAACCGGGACCCGCTTGGCGCCGGATATATGAATGTTCAGATTCAAAAGGCTTTGCAGTCGGCAGGCTGGTTCGGAAACGGCGCACATACGTCCTTACGTCTGCCGGAAGCGCATAACGACATGGTATACGTATTTCTGGTCCATCAATTCGGATGGCTTGCGGGAATTGTCATTGCTTTGGGATGCGCCGGATTTATAGGTGCGCTGATCCGTTCGACCTGCAGCGTATCCGATCCGTTCGGCCGGACGCTTCTTGCCGGTATTTCTACGATCCTCGGTTTTCAGCTGGGTTACAATGTTCTGATGTCGATCGGATTCGTTCCTCTGATAGGGATGCCGCTTCCGCTCGTCAGCTATGGATTTACACATACGGTTGCCGAATTCGCTGTCTTAGGAATTGCGCTGGCGATCTATCGAAGGCGGCATCTGACGCTGGCCGTGTGAGCATAGACGCGCAGCTCCCTGTGCGCAGTGCTTGGCGTCACCATACGGTGCTTGCTTAACCGCATGCGCTGATCTGTTCCATCTTTACCGTTTTCTTAGACTCCATCCGCTTCAAGCGGAGGAGTCTTTCTTTTTATATTTGGGTTTGGAAATCTGTTATCGCATAGGGAAAAAGAAAAAAGCGAAGAGTGAGTGTTGATCCAATAACCCCGGCTTCCCTCAACAAACAAAAGAAGCTGCTCCCAGGGAAGGGAACAGCCCGCATCATGACTCTAAAACAGCCAGAACAACACCTTGTACACAAGAAAAGCGAGCACCATACTGATCGGGATCGTGATGACCCATGTCATGATCATCCGTCCGACCGTGCCCCACTTGACGTCCTTAAACCGGATGACGCTGCCCGTACCGATGATGGACGACGTAATGACGTGTGTCGTCGACAAAGGTTGTCCGATAAAGGTCGACGTCTGGATAATAATCGAGGAGCTCAGATCCGCAGCGAAGCCGTTAACCGGCTCGATCTTCATAATCTTTTTACTGACCGTTTTGATAATCCGCCAGCCGCCGATGGAAGTTCCGAGACCCATTGCCGCCGCGGCGGATATTTTGACCCAGATTGGGACATCCAGCGTCGTCTGAAAGCCGCCGGCGACGAGACCGAAGACGATAATGCCCATCGCTTTCTGGGCATCGTTGCCCCCATGGCTGAACGACAGCAGTCCGGCCGATACGACCTGGAACGAGCGGAACACCCGGTTCAGCTTCGACCGCGATTTGTTGCCGCTGAAAAGGATGATGTATTTAAGCAGAAACATGATGATGAAACCTACGGCAAAAGCGATGACAGGCGACAAAATCAATATATAAACAATTTTCAGGAAACCTTCCATATGAAGGGATTGGAATCCGGCTCCGGCAATAACCGCTCCTGCGAGCGCGCCGATCAAAGTATGGGAGGACGACGAAGGAATGCCGTAATACCAGGTGAGCAGGTTCCAGAAGATAGCCGCTATAAGGGCCGCTATGACGACCTGAACGCCATTTTCGATTTCCGCCGGATTGGCGATGCTTCCGCCGACTGTTTTGGCTACTTCCGAAGACAGCATGGCGCCGACAAAGTTAAGAAAGGCTGCGTACAGCACCGCAAACCGCGGTGACATCGCCCGTGTCGAGATCGAAGTGGCGATCGCGTTGGCCGTGTCGTGAAAGCCGTTGATGAAATCGAATATGAGCGCCAACAGGACAATAAAGATAATCAGGGTCAGCATGATTTTCTCCTAACAGGTGGATTAAGCGTAGCGCAGTACGACACTTCCCAATATATCCGCAACGTCCTCGCAAGCGTCCGTCGTTTGTTCGAGCCGTTCGTAAAGCTCCTTGAGCTTAAAGTCGTGGTAAGGGTCGGTCGGGCTGGTGAAAATCTCGCGAATCCCTTCGCGCATCAGCCGGTCGCCTTCATTTTCCAGGCTGTTGATATGTACCGTATGCTCCTGGATCTGCATGTACTTCTTCTTGGACAACAGCTTAAACGCTTCGAGCAGATGCTCGCACGAGGAGACGAGGACTTCCGAGAAATCCTTCATATATTGATTCGTGAACGTAATGTTCAGATAATCGAATCTCGCCATCGAGGCTTCGATCCCGTCCATGACATCGTCCAGCCGAACCGCAAGCTCCATAATGTCTTCCCTGTCAAGCGGCGTGATAAATACTTTGTTCAAGCCTTTGAAAATTTCATGCGTTAACGAATCGCCCTTTTCTTCGATCTCTTTCAGTTTACCGAAGTAAGTGGCTGGCGGCTGATTCCCCATCATGGCGCTGCGGAACATGTGTGCGCCATTCAGCGTATTTTCCGCGCCTTGAATGAGCAGATTCAGAAAATCGATCTCGCCCTTTTTATTGAAAATCATCAAGCTTATGACCCCCAATGTCGGATGTTGAAAAAAGTTGTCGTTCCTTAACACAAAATTAAAATTATCATATCCGGACGGTCAATTGCAATCGATTGAACGAACTAATTGCGCGGGACATTCAAAACAGAGCTGGGTTGCTTGATTTTGACTGTCCGAAGAGGTACATTTGTAACGGTATGTTATTCGTGACCACGAACTTTTAAATGGAAATTCTAATCCGAACCGAAAGGCTGATTGATGATGGCAAAAACGTTGATCCGGAACGGCACGTTCGTCACCGTAACCGAAGAAGCACCGGTTGTCCGCGGCTGCATGATTATAGAGGACGACAAAATCGTATATTTGGGCGAACAGGAGCGCGACCCGGCGGAGCAATTCGACGAAATTGTGGACGGAAGCCGCAAATTGTACATGCCCGGACTCGTCAATACCCATTGCCATGCCGCGATGTCGCTGCTGCGCGGGTACGGGGACGATCTGGCGCTCCAAGTATGGCTGGAGCAGAAAATGTGGCCGAATGAAGCCAAATTTACCGGTGAAGACGTCCGGTGGGGTACGCTGCTATCGATCCTCGAGATGATCAAAGGCGGGACGACCAGTTTCGTTGATATGTACGATCATATGGACGAAGTGGCCAAAGCCGTTGAAGAATCCGGAATGAGAGGCTGCCTGACGCGTGGCGCGATCGGACATTGTCCGCCGGACGTCCAGGAGCATAAGCGCCGGGAAGCCGTCCAATTCGCCAAAGACTGGCACGGAAAGGCCGGCGGCCGGATTACGACCATGATGTCGCCTCACGCGCCTTACACGTGCCCGCCCGAGTTTATCGTCAAATTCGTGGAAGCGGCTCACGATCTGAACTTGCCGATGCATACGCATATGTCCGAGACGCTGTACGAAGTGCTGGAGAACGAGAAGCAGTACGGACTGCGTCCGGTCGATCATCTGGCCAAGCTCGGCTTGTTCTCGCGTCCTTCGATCGTCGCGCATGCTGTGCATCTGACGGATGCGGAGATCGCTACGCTGAAAGAGCACAACGTCCACGTCTCCCATAACCCGGGTAGCAACCTGAAGCTGGCGAGCGGAGTCGCGCGCGTGCCGGACATGCTCAAGGCGGGCATTCTCGTATCGCTCGGGACGGACAGTTCGGCGAGCAACAACAATCTCGACATGTTCGAAGAGATGCGTCTGGCTGCTCTGATCCATAAAGGCGTATCCGGCGATCCGGTAGCGGTGCCGGCCAAGGAAGCGCTGAAGCTCGGAACGGTCAACGGTGCGAAGTCGATCTGGCTCGATAACGTCGGCACATTGTCCGTCGGCAGCAAAGCGGACTTTATCGCCCTCGATACGGATCAAGCACACTTTTTGCCGAAATCGGATTACGTCTCTCATATTGTGTACTCGGCGTCCGCAAAAGATGTAACCGATGTGTATGTTGACGGCAAACAGCTTGTCCGCGGAGGCGAGTGCCTGACGATCGACGAGGAAAAAATCAAGTTCGAAGCGCAGCGCCGTTTCGAGCTGTTGACGAACGGATAAAGGTTGGCGGACCTACTATAAGAAGGAGGGGGAACGGGAATGGCGAGGAAAATAGCGCTGTGGAGTGCCGCTGTGCTAGCCGTCGTGACGATTGTTCTCGTCTTCTTCTACAGGTCGATTCATGAGGAAGAATGGGCGGAGCGGCTCGAGGCCAAATCGACTGTAATCGCCAGCACCTACATGCGTACGGTGGACCGGGTCGAAAGGTTCGTCGGCGAGAAGCCGTACATGGTCGTATTTGGACAGGACGAGGAAGGCCGAGAAGCGATCGCATGGGTGAACGACGGCAAGGCGCAGATGAGATACGCGAGCACCGGCATCACAGCCGAAGAAGCCCGGCGCAAAGTCGAAGAGAGCAACCCGGATAATGAAGTGCTTCGCGTGTTGCCCGGCGCCTTGAATGATACGTATTTGTGGGAAGTGTTCTACAAACGCAAGGACGAAGAGGGCAGCCGGTATTATTACAGCTATTACCGCTTCGACAACGGCGAGGAAATCGATACGTGGCGAATGAGCCGACACTGATACGAGGACCGTACCTGAGCTGATCCCAAGCTCCGGGTACGGTCCTTTTTCGATGCAGGATTACCGTCCGGGCTTGATGTGGCGGAAGACGTTAACGACGAGCAAGAGAACGGATGCGATGACCAGCAGCCCCCCGACAGCGGAAAAAGGGATACCGAGGCCCGTGTTGCCGTGAGCGAACAGGAACATGCTGATCACAAGCAGCGGCAAGCCGATGTTGTGCAGCCAAAACTGGACGCTGGCCAGCTTGGTGCTCCCCGCCTCCGGGTATACGGTATACACCACTCCGATCAGCCCCAGCGTCGCCCAGCCGAGCAGATTGATATGGGCATGCGCAGAGGTATAGATGAATTTCTCCGCCATTCCCATCCCCATTCCGAGTAATACGCCGATCACTTTTCATTCCAAACATTTGCATCGAAATGGGTGTATATCATGTGATATACTATGGATATATCAATTGATCTATCAAATTCATCGTCTGCACAGAAAGGGGGACGTTGCGTGAAGTTGCGTCTATGGCCTGTATTAACGAGCGTTGTCCTCTCTTCGGCCGTATTGTTCGGAGGATGGTTTCTATATGACAGTCTGGCGATGGAAAATCCGTTAACCCGGATCGTACAAGAGCAGCCGGGACTGGAGCAATCGAAAGTAAACGTGGGAAATAACACGGTGACGATTGAGATTACGCCGAAGCCGGAGGCGAATCTTCGTGAAATATACAAGTCGATTACGGAGCAGGGCCGGTCGATTCTAGGCGACCGGACGGTCGAGCTGGTCGTAAAGGATACGACTACGCCGGAGCTGGACAGCTGGTGGTCGGGCGCTTTGTTCGACGTTGCGGAAGCGATGGAGAGCAAGCGGTATGCGGCGATTCCGGCCGCGTTGGAAGCGAAGAAAGGCGCGCTCCCCGGTCTCGTAGTAACTACCGAGATGGACGAACGTTATGTGTATGTCCGCATGACGGACGGGACGCATTATAAATATATGCTGCTTCCCCGCAAGCCGCAGAAGGTAGGGGTGTGGCCGAATGAGTAAGCTCGGTAAAGAAATGCTGATCGGCTTCGTGCCGGTATTGCTCGTTTTTTTAATCTTTATGGGCATTAATGTTATTCCGATCGTGCTTGCGGGCGTTATTTTGTTCTCCTTATTTTATGTAACCCGGATGAGGGATAGAATGGGGTCGGCTTCGTCCGAGCGCAAAGGCAAAAGCCGTACCCCGTCCTACTTGACGTTTGACGATATCGGGGGACAGGACCGGGCCAAAAACGAGCTGAAAGAAGCGCTCGATTTCCTGATCCGGCACGAAGAAATCCGCAAATTCGGTATTCGGCCGCTGAAAGGCATCCTGCTTACCGGGCCACCGGGAACCGGGAAAACGCTGATGGCCAAGGCGGCTGCCCACTATACGAACTCCGTTTTCGTATCCGCTTCGGGCAGTGAGTTTGTGGAAATGTATGTGGGAGTCGGGGCCAGCCGGGTGCGCGATTTGTTCAAAGAAGCGAAAACCCGTGCGGCCAAGGAAAACAAAGAAAGTGCGATTATTTTCATCGACGAGATCGATGTAATCGGCGGCAAGCGGGATGGCGGACAGCACCGGGAATACGATCAGACGCTGAACCAATTGCTGACCGAGATGGACGGGCTGCATTCGAACGAGACGCCCCGCATTTTGATGATTGCGGCAACGAACCGCAAAGAGATGCTCGACAGCGCGCTGTTGCGGCCGGGACGGTTCGACCGTCACATTCAGGTCGATCTTCCGGACAAGAAGGGCCGGATGCATATCCTGAACATTCATTCCAAAAACAAACCGATCGCCGAAGGGGCGAGCATGGAGCGCGTAGCGGGCGAGACGTTCGGATTCTCGGGCGCTCAGTTGGAGAGCGTAATGAACGAAGCGGCCATCTATGCGATGCGCGACGATCTGCCTGTCATCGAGCAGCACCACTTCTCCCGGGCGATCGACAAGGTGATGATGGGCGAGAAAACCGACCGTGAGGCGACGATGGAAGAGCGCAAGCGCGTCGCGCTGCATGAGCTCGGACACGCGATTACGGCCGAGCAGGTGAAGCCGGGCTCCGTATCGATGGTATCGCTCAGTCCGCGCGGCCAGGCGCTCGGCTATGTGCGTCACAACCCGCAGCAGGATCAGTACCTGTACACACGGACCGAGCTGGAGCAGCAAATCATGATTGCACTCGGCGGAGCGGTGGCGGAGGAGATGTTTTACGGCGGACGAAGCACCGGTTCGCGCAACGATTTTGAACAGGCGCTCCGGCTCGTCCGCACGATGATGGACTCGGGTCTGACCGGCCTTGGCATCATCGACCGGGATATGGTGACGAAGGAAGAGCTGATGAAGGAAAATGCCGTCATTCTCGACGAGCTTCATCGCGGTACAAGAGAGATGCTGGAGCGTTACCGGAACGTCTTCGAGCAGTCGCTGGACATTCTCATTCGCGAGGAAGTGCTGACCGGCGACCAATTCCGCGACCTGCTCGGGATACCGTCGCCTGCCGGACAAACACCGGCTTGATCTCAAAACGTTTACGATGGCGGATGGCGGGCGCTTTAGCTGCAAGACGGGCTAGGGCGCCTTCTGCTGAACGCTGAACGGCGGAGATTGACGGAAGGCAGGTTCCGATTCAATCGCTGTGATAAATGTGGTAGCCTCTAAGGGAGGCTTTCTTTTGCATGTTCGTTTTCCCCGGCAGAAAGGGCTTACTTTAACAAATCCGTTAGATTTGGCTGGATAAAACCTACTATATTGTGTCGGGTGATGAAAAAAAAGCTTATTCGTTGTAAAATCGTTATGAATGAGCGAACAGACATCATCGTTTAGACCTGGAAGGAGCATAGATATGCAACTCACAAAAATCGGCGTAGTCGGAGCCGGAACGATGGGGCAGGGCATAGCGGAAATGCTTGCAACGAAGGGGATCGACGTTTATCTGCTGGAGAAGACGCCCGATCAGTTGGAGCATGCGTGGGAGATGATCGAGCTTAGTCTCGAGAAACGGCTGGAAAAATGGGCGATTACGGAAGCCGAGAAAAAGTCGGCATTGGGCAGAATACATAAAGCCCACGCTGTAGAACAGCTGACCGGCTGCGAGATGGTCATCGAGACGGTATCCGAGGATCTGGAGACGAAAAAGGACGTATTCCGCAAGCTGGATGCGGTATGCAGCGAAGAAACGATTTTCGCAAGCAACACGTCCACCCTGAGCTTAACCGAATTGGCCGGAGAAACGAGACGGCCGGAGCGCGTTATCGGACTTCATTTCTTGTATCCGGTTCATAAAATACATCTGGTTGAAATTGTCCGCGGTTTGAAAACGTCTACAGAAACGTATGAGACGGTACGCCGCTTCGTGGAGTTAACGATTCAGAAAAAGGGGATCATGGTATACGAATCCCCCGGTTTCGTCACGACCCGCCTGATCTGTACGCTGATCAACGAAGCGATGCATACGCTGTCCGAAGGGGTCGCTTCCGCGGAAGATATCGACTCGGCGATGCGGATCGGCTACGATTTCCGTTTCGGTCCGCTGGAGATGGCCGACCGGTTCGGTCTCGACGCGATTCTCGCGGCGATGGAACGGATGTTCCGTGAATACGGCGATTTGAAATACCGTCCGTCGTTTATCCTGAAACAGATGGTTCGTGCGGGCCATCTGGGCGTCAAGACGGGAGAAGGGTTTTTCCGCTATGATAAGGATGGTGACCGGATATGAACATACTCGTGATTAACGCCGGAAGTTCCTCGCTGAAGTACCAGGTGTTCGATATGACGAACGAATCGGTGCTTGCCAGAGGCAAGGTCGAACGGATCGGCATGGAGACGGCGATGCTCACCCACGAACCTACAAGCCGACCGGAGCTGCGCGAGGTAAGCGAGATTCTCGATCATACGTCGGCAATCCGCCGGGTGCTGCGAATCCTGATCGATCCGAAGGAAGGGGTTTTGCGTTCGATCGAGGAAGTACATGCCGCCGGCCACCGCGTCGTTCACGGCGGGGAGGCGTTCTCGGGCTCGGTGAAGGTCGACGATAAGGTGAAGGAGGAGATCAAACGTCTGTTTGACCTCGCCCCGCTCCATAATCCGGGCGCATTAACGGGGATTTTGGCGGTGGAAGCGAACTTGCCGGACATTCCGCAGGTCGTCGTTTTCGATACGGCCTTTCACCAGACGATGCCGCCGGTTGCGTTCCGCTATCCGATCCCGAACGTGTTTTACCGCAAACATGGCGTTCGCAGATACGGTTTTCACGGCACGTCCCATCAATACGTCAGCGACCGGGCGGCGGAGCTGATCGGGAAGCCGCTCGAACAGATGAAGATGATTACTTGTCATATCGGGAACGGAGGCAGCGTAACCGCGATCCTGGACGGCAAATCGTTCGACACGAGCATGGGTATGACCCCGCTCGAAGGACTGATGATGGGAACCCGCAGCGGCGACATCGACCCGGCCATCGTTCCTTTTGCCATGGATAAGGAAGACCTGTCGCTGAACGAAGTCAATTCGATGCTGAACAAACATAGCGGCTTGTTCGCCGTCTCCGGCGGGATGGGAGACATGAGGGAGATTATCGAGGCGGCAGAAGAGGGAGACCGCAACGCGAAGCTGGCGTTCGACATGTACGAGTACCGGCTGAGAAAATATATCGGCGCTTATGCGGCGGCGATGAACGGAATCGATACGCTCGTATTCACGGCCGGAGTGGGCGAGAACAGCGCTTATCTTCGCAAAGCGGTGTGCGACAAGCTGACGTTCCTTGGCATACAGCTGGATGACAACGCCAATGAGGCGCGCAGCCGCGACGACCGCCGGATCTCTTCTCCCGATTCGAGAGTTGCAGTATGGGTGATTCCGACGAACGAAGAGCTGATGATCGCAAGAGACACGTTCCGCGAAGCTTCCAAGGCGCTGACCCCGCAAGCGTAAATCTCAAATCTCATATTTGTTGGAGGAGTGACGTAAGCGATGGAGCAATGTACCATTCGTGAAGTGAACCGACATGCCGGGCATACGGTCCGGATCGGCTGCTGGCTGTACAACAAACGGTCCAGCGGCAAAATCCAGTTTTTGCAGCTTCGCGACGGCACAGGCTTCATTCAGGCGGTAGTCGTCAAAAGCGAAGTGTCCGAATC
The DNA here is from genome assembly GCF_058135425.1 of Paenibacillus sp. MAH-35. Lineage (NCBI taxonomy): Bacteria > Bacillati > Bacillota > Bacilli > Caryophanales > Paenibacillaceae > Paenibacillus > Paenibacillus sp. MAH-35. Next base: position 178,735 of record NZ_JBYUPU010000008.1, on the reverse strand, counting down.
GGTCTGGGAGGCGGCTGCCAAGCTTACTCAGGAAAGCTCGCTGTACGTAATCGGAGAAGTGAGAGAGGACGCACGCAGCCAGAGCGGGTACGAGTTGACGGTAAGCGGAATCGAGACGATCCAAATCTCCGAGGATTATCCGATTACGCCCAAGGAGCACGGAGTCGATTATTTGATGGACCATCGCCACTTGTGGCTCCGTTCCCCGAGACAGCGGGCGATTATGGTCATCCGTGCGCAGATTATCCGGGCGATACAAGGATACTTCGACGAACACGGCTTCACCCTCGTCGATCCGCCGATTCTGACGCCTTCGTCCTGCGAAGGGACGACGAATTTGTTCCATACGAAATATTTCGACGAAGACGCTTATTTGACGCAGAGCGGTCAGCTGTACATGGAAGCGGCGGCGATGGCGCTCGGCAAAGTATACTCGTTTGGCCCGACGTTCCGGGCGGAGAAATCGAAGACGCGGCGCCATCTGATTGAATTTTGGATGATCGAGCCGGAGATGGCGTTCGTGGATCATGAACAAAGCCTTGTTATTCAGGAGCAGTTCGTATCCCATGTGGTGCAATCGGTCGTTGCCAACTGCCGTAAAGAACTGGAGACGCTCGGACGCGACGTATCGAAGCTGGAGAGCGTGCGCGCCCCGTTCCCCCGAATAACCTATGACGATGCCGTCAAGCTGCTTCAGGAGCGAGGCCACGCCTTTACATGGGGCGAAGACTTCGGTGCGCCGCACGAGACCGAGATCGCGCAGCAGTTCGATAAGCCGGTGTTTATTACCCATTATCCGGCTTCCTTCAAAGCATTCTATATGAAGCCTAAACCGGATCGTCCGGAAGTGGTCCTGTGCGCCGATCTGATCGCGCCCGAAGGTTACGGGGAGATCATCGGAGGAAGCCAGCGGATCGATGACCCGGTACTGATGGAGCAGCGCTTCAAGGAGCATGAGCTGGGAGAGGACGCGTACCGCTGGTACCTCGACCTGCGCAAATACGGCACTGTGCCGCATTCGGGATTCGGGCTCGGACTGGAGCGTACGGTCGCCTGGATCTGCGGGCTCGAACATGTAAGGGAAACGATCCCGTTTCCGCGTTTGTTGAACCGTCTGTACCCGTAACGGCAAGGAGGCTGGCTGAATGGCAAAAGGGGTAGACTGGAAGCAGATCGAGCGGGGGATGGCTGCGGCAATGCGCGAAGGCAGCGTATCGGTTCCTTCGCTGCTGCTGAAGCTGTACAGAGCGATGAAGCTGTCGGATATGGAAGCGATGCTGCTCATCCATCTGTTTCAGTTCAAGGAGAAGGAAAGCAACGATTTTCCGACTCCGGAGGAGCTGCAAGGCCGGATGTCGGCAACGTACGAGTCGGTGCTGAGGGCGCTCCAGCGGCTGCTTAAGGAAGAGATGCTGCAGATTGACGGGGAGACCGATCCGGTCAGCGGGGTGCTGAGCGAACGCTACAATCTGTCGCCGCTGTACCGGAAGCTTGCAGCAGCCTGGATCGAAGACGCGAAGCAGTCCGGTGCGTCTTCGCAGCAAGCAGCGAAAGCCGCTGCGGCGCCGGCGGAAAAGTCCGATATTTTCACCGTATTCGAGAAGGAGTTCGCCCGTCCGCTTACGCCGATGGAATGCGAGACCGTCTCGCAATGGATCGACCGCGACCGGTATCCGGAAGAGCTGATTTTGTTCGCGCTCAAGGAGGCGGTGTTCGCCGGTGTTATTCATTTCCGCTATATCGACCGGATCTTGCTGGAGTGGAGCCGCAACCGCGTGCAGACGCCCGAGCAGGCGAGAGAATATACGCAGAAGTTCAGAGGCGCCAGGTAGCGGGGCAACTTTTACTGCGAGATGACTTCGCTCAAGCAAAAGCCCTCCGTGTCCCGATCAACGGGCCGGAGGGCTTTTTAACGAAAAACCTACAAATGTAACGCTTTCCAGCGGTACACATATTCGAACAAAAACTCGAACGCCTCCAGATGACGCTTCGCCTCGAATACGTTCGCGCCCCATGCGTAGATCCCGTGATTTCTCAGGACGATGCCCGGGATGGCGCGGTCGATCCGGCCTTCCACCAGCTCGGCGATTTTCGGAATATCCGCGTAGTTGGGGAGGACGGGAACTTCGATCTGCGCATCCTCCTGCCAGATGTTAAATGCTTTGATCAGCTCCACCCGCTCGATCGGGACGCTGCCCCGCTCCGCGTACAGCTCGGAGACGATGTTATTGAATACCGTATGCACGTGGAATACGGCGCCGCAGCCCGTCAAGCGGTAAATCTCGCAGTGGATTAACGTTTCGGCCGAAGGCTTCAGCCGCGTAGGCTCGATCGGTTGTCCGCGATGATCGACCATCAGGAAATCTTCCGGCGTATGCTGGGATTTGTCCTTTCCGCTGGCCGTGATGGCGAATGTAAATTGTTCGGGGGAATACTCCCCGACGCGGACCGACAAGTTGCCGCTTGTGGCGGGGAACCAGCCGCGCGAGGCGAATTCCGTCTTGACTTCCCGCAGCTTCGTGAACGCTTGCTGGCGCTGCTCCAGCGTATACAGAGGCTCGTTCAATCTAACCTTCTCCTTGTTGAATCGTATTGAGATGACGGACGACGTCATGGAACGTCTCGAAAGGAACGTACGGCAAGCCGAGCTCCTCGCATTTCGTAATCAGGTGCGAGCGGGCGAAGACGAGATCGGCCAGCTTCGCGCCTTCAAAATCGGTGACGCTGTCTCCGATTAGAATCCGGAAGTAGTTTTCCTTCGGATAACGGCGGATGACGGTCGTTTTGCACATGCCGCAGTCGGTATGACATTCATCGTCGCACGGATGCGGCCATACGATGCGGATTCGCTCGCCGGTGAAATCGCTGGCGTTGCAATAAATATGGTCCTTGGCGATCGGGAACGGCTCCAGCAGCGGCAGCAGGAAGAAATCGATCCCCCCGCTGGTGACGAGAAACTCGATGTCCGCACGATCGCAGTAGTCGAGCAGATCCGGGAATCCGGCGCGAATTTTAGCGGTGTCGAAGACGTACTGGGCCACTTCGGCTTTCGCGGAGGAAGGGAGCAGGTCGAACATCCGCCCGACCCCTTCCCGGATGCTCATCGTCCGGTTCACGACCTGCTCGACGAGCGGTTCCCACCCCGGCGGATTAAAATGCTTCATGATGGCTACGATATTGTCGCTCTCGGTGATCGTTCCGTCGAAGTCGCAAAAGATGATCGTTTTTTTCATTCCTTCGCACCCCAGCGGTTGATGGCCGCTTTCAGCTCCGGATGGCTGCCTGCATATTGGGCCAGCGGGACGCCTTGTCTCACTGCGTCGATCGCCTGGCGGAACGCTTGTCCGCCCGCGGCGGTTCCCATCGGGTGCCCGTGAATGCCGCCCCCGGCGTTGACGACGACCTCGGAGCCGAAGTCGCGGATAATCCATGGAACGAGCCCGGGATGAATGCCGGCCGACGGAACGGGGAAGCTGGTGCGCAAGGAAACGGACGGTCCGTCCGAACCGCCTGCCGGAACGTATAAGTAGTCTTCGGCGAGACGTTCGGTCGCGAGCGCATGCTGAATCGCCAAATTCTCTTCCTTCGGCATAACGACGGAACCGTAAGGCGACGGGAACAGGACGAGATCGGCTCCGGCCAGCCTCATCAGCTTGCCGAGCAGCACCGACGCCGAGATGCCGTAATGCGGCGACGGATACAGAGCGCCTGCCAGCGCCGGATGTGCGGCGATCGGGACGTTGATGTCCGGGTCGGCGCTAAGTTCGCGCAGCGTATCGAAGCCGTAGGCGAGTACGTTGAACAGCAGCGCGTTGGCGCCGGCGTCGATCGCTTTTTTGGCCTGATCGGCCAGCCTGGATGCCGGACCGGTGATGTTGACGGCGTACAGCAGCTTTTGCCCGGTCGTCACCTGCGCCTTGCGGGCGGCCTCCATGCACACTTGAACCCGTTTCTCGATCGGAGTTAGCGGGTTTTCGAACAAAATCTCGTCGTCCTTGATCAGATCGACTCCGCCTGCGGCCTGGCCGTAAAACTGCTCCCCGAGCTCGGCCAGGTCATGGCCTATGACCGACTTGAAGATGCTCATCAGCAGCGGCCGGTCGTGAACGCCCAGCAAGTCGCGGACGCCGGAGATGCCGAACTTCGGACCGGAGAACCGGCTGAGGAACGAAGGGGAGAAGTGCAGGTCGGTCAATTTGATTTTGCCGTCCATCGACAGCTTGCCGAACACCGTCACGAGCAGAGCCGGGATATCGGCGCTGAAGTTGATGTCCGGATAAGCGATGCGTATATCGGCGTACCGCCCCTCGTCAGCTTGTTCGCCGGCCGCTCCCGGCTCGTACACATCGACGGATAACACCAGACCGAGATGTTGTTCCATCTCTTTTTGCTTGGCCGCAGGGAGCTCCGTCCAGCTTCCTACGGTGAGGCCGACGGCGATCGACTGGGCTTTTTTATGAAAATCCGCTTGAGCGTCGTAACAGCGGTAAGTCGCGACACAATAGGAGTTCAATCGTTACACCTGCTTTCCATACTGCTCGGCCTGTTCGGCGAGCGAATCGCTAATCTCCCGCGACCGTTCGGCCGCCCGTTTGACAGCCCGGGCAACGGTATCGCCCACATGGCCCGACTCGAGCACTTCGATCGCGGCTTGGGTCGTTCCGTTCGGAGACGTTACTTTGCGGCGCAGCTCGCCCGGCCATTCGTTTGTACTTTTCACCATTTGGGCGGCGCCCAGGACGGTTTGCGCCGTCAGCAGACGGGCTGCTTCCTCGCTTAAGCCGCCTTCGACGCCGGCGTTGATCATCGCTTCCATCACATAGTACAGGTAAGCAGGCCCGCTCCCCGATACGCCGGTCAAGATATCGAAGCTTTCTTCCCCGATGACGGTCACTTCGCCGATTGCCCGGAACAAGGTGAGACACGTCTCTTTCTGCTCGGCCGTAACGGCGCTGGAGAAGCTGATTCCGGTCGCGCCGAGTCCGATCGTGCTCGACGTATTCGGCATCGTGCGGACGATCGGCTGAGCGCCGCCGACGATGCGTTCCATAGCGCCGATCGAAAAGCCGGCAACGAGCGAGACGATCAACTGACCGGGGTGAAGCAGGTGCCGGATGTCGGCGATTCCCGCAGCGGCGTCCTTTGGCTTCATGCCAAGCACGAGAATGTCCGCCTCGGAGATCAGCCGGTCGCGTTCCTCCGGCATCCGGGTCGTCCGGATGCCGTATTTGTTCCGGAGCTCCGCCAGCCGCTCGTCGTTTTGACGGTTCAAGGCGAATACCCGGTCCGGATCGGCGATGCCGGGAGCGACCAGGCCGCGCAATATCGCTTCGGCCATCGATCCGGCGCCGATAAAGCCGATGTTTACTTGTAAAGGCGTATGGCTCATATCCGTAATCCCTCCGCAGCGGTTTTAGTTCTGTCCGCTTTTTATGATGACTGAACGAAGGCCGTTTTGCAAACGGCCGCTGGAATTACCCGCGGATTTGTCCGTTACCGTGTATGATAAATTTGGTCGAAGTCAGGGCAGGCAGTCCCATCGGTCCGCGGGCGTGCAGCTTCTGCGTGCTGATGCCGATCTCCGCGCCGTATCCGAACTCGAAACCGTCGGTAAAACGGGTCGAAGCGTTATGATAGACGGCTGCGGCGTCGATCTCCGCGAGGAATCGCTCCGCACGCTCCGTATTCTCGGTTACGATACACTCCGAATGGGAGGTGCCGTACAGCCGGATATGATCTAGCGCTTCGTCCAGGCCGCTTACGATTTTCACCGACAAGATCAGGTCGTTGTACTCGGTGCCCCAGTCGGTCTCCGCCGCTTCGCTCATGCCCGGCACCAGCGTCCGGCTTTTGGCACAGCCCCGCAGTTCGACGCCGAGTTCCTGCAGCCTGGCGGCCAGTCCGGCCAGATGGGCGCCGGCGAATCGCTCATGGACGAGCAGTGTCTCCATCGAGTTGCAGACGGAAGGGCGCTGCACTTTTGCATTAATCGCGATCTCTTCGGCCATTGCGGGATCGGCCTCGTCGTCGACATACGTGTGACAGACGCCTTCGCCCGTTTCGATAACCGGAACCGTGGCGTTCTGGACCACATTCTGGATAAGCGAGCGGCCGCCCCGCGGAATGATGACGTCCAGCAAACCGTTCAGCTTCAGCATCTCATCGACGGAGGAACGGTCCGAGCTCTCGATCAGCTGCAGCGCTTCGGGAGGCAAGGCGGAGCGGGAGAGCGCCTCATGCATGACCTCGATAATCCGGCGGTTCGATTCAAGCGCCGCGGAGCCTCCGCGCAGGACGACAGAGTTGCCCGTCTTCAGGCATAATCCGGCCGCATCGACGGTGACGTTCGGGCGAGCCTCGTACACGATGCCGATCACGCCGATCGGAACGCTAAGCTTGCGGATGACGAGACCGTTCGGCCGCGTCGCTTCCTCGATAATCCGGCCCGTAGGGTCCGGCAGTTCCACGATCTCGCGCAGCCCTTGGGCGATCGCTTCGATCCGCTGATCGTTCAGCGCAAGGCGGTCCAGCATCGAAGCGGGGGTTCCGCCCGCCCGGCCGCGTTCCAGATCCCGCGCGTTCGCCTCGATAATCGAGGCGCTTTCGGTTACAAGCGCGTCCGCCATCATCAGCAGCGCTTCGTTTTTCTGCTCTGTCGTCAGTCGATTCATCGTTTGCGCCGCCTGTTTGGCCAGCGCCGCTTTTTCGCGTACTTCACTCATCAGTCGGTTCCTCCCCGTAATGAACGCAATTCGTGTACGAATCCCGTTCCAATAGTATGTGTCAATTCGTTGGCGAAGCAAAAGCTATACGTCCAATGTCCGGATATATTCCGTCAAGCTTTCGCTTTCCACCTGGACGGCTTCGGAATCCCGTCTCCGCTTGCATTCCACTACGCCTTCGGCCGCCCGCTTGCCGACTGTCACCCGAATCGGGATGCCCAGCAGATCGCTGTCGGCGAATTTGACTCCGGCGCGCTCGTCCCGGTCGTCCAGAAGAACGTCGAAGCCGGCCCGCCGCAGCTCGCCGTACAGCTTCTCGGCCAAGGCGGTCTGTGTCTCGTCGCGGTAGCTGGCCACGATGATGTGAACGTGAAAAGGAGCGACAGAGGACGGCCATACGATGCCCGCTTCGTCGTGATGCTGCTCGGCGATCGCCGCAAGTAAACGGGAGACGCCTATGCCGTAGCAGCCCATCTGGAAAGGAAGGGGCTTGCCCGTATCGTCCAGGAAGGTAGCGCGCATCGGCTCGCTGTACTTGGTGCCGAGCTTGAACACATGGCCGACCTCGATTCCTTTGTCCAGCTCAATCGGATTGCGGCAGTTCGGGCATAGGTCGCCCGGTACGGCGGTGCACAGATCTCCGGAAGCATCGATCCGGAAATCGCGTCCCGGCACAACTCCCGTCAGATGACGATCCGGCTCATTCGCTCCGACGACGACAGCCGTCATGCTGCGGATCTGTTCGTCCGCCGCGATCGTGACGTCCGGCCCCAGTCCGACCGGTCCGATATAGCCGGGGTGCGAGCCAAGTTTGGCAGCGATGTCCGCTTCGCCCATCATCGTAACGCTTGAAGCTCCGAACAGCCGCTTCACTTTCGTCTCGTTCAGCTCGCGGTCTCCCCGGACAAGCGCTACGACCGGCTTGCCGTCGACCAGCAGCGCTACCGATTTGATAATCTGGGCGGGTCGGATCGAGAGATAGGCGGTCAATTGGGCGATCGTACGGATGTCTGGCGTATCGGTCAACTGCGGTCCCGCAGCCGGATCTTCCGTCTGTCCCGAATCGGCGCCGGCTGCCGTTGCCGGTTCCGCATCGGGAGGGACCGACTGGGCCAGCTCGACATTGGCCGCATAGCCGCATTCGCCGCAATGGGCGATCGTATCTTCTCCGATGCCGGAGAGGGCGACAAATTCGTGAGTGTCGGTCCCCCCGATCGAACCGGAATCGGCCTCTACTGCCAAGTAGCGAATACCGCAGCGGTTGAAAATGGCGGAGTAAGCGTCGTACATGCTCCGGTAGCTTCGGTCCAGCCCTTCGTCGGTTGCGTCGAACGAGTAGGCGTCCTTCATCAGGAATTCCCGTCCGCGCAGCAGCCCGTAACGGGGACGCCGTTCATCGCGGAATTTTGTCTGCAGCTGGTACAGCGTCATCGGCAGCTTTTTGTACGATTTCACTTCGTCGCGCACAAGCGAGGTGATCGCTTCCTCGTGCGTCGCTCCAAGTGCGAATGCCCGGCCTTGCCTGTCGCTAAGCCGCATCAGCTCGTCACCGTACTGGTCCCATCTGCCGCTTTCCTTCCATAGCTCAGACGGATGAAGGGCGGGAAGCAGCAGCTCGGTAGCTCCCGCCGAATCCATCTCCTCGCGGATGATCCGCTCCACGTTGCGAAGGACGCGGTAGCCGAGAGGGAGGTACGAGTATACGCCCGCGGCCAGTTGACGGATCAGCCCGGCTCTTACCATAAAGCGGTGGCTGTTCGTTTCCGCGTCGGACGGATCGTCGCGAAGCGTCGGTATAAGCAGATGTGTTTGTCTCATGGCAAGATTCACCTCCCGGCAATTTCGATCCATTCGTCGCGATGAACGACTTCAATCCGGCTGACTTCAACCCGCTTGCGTACTTCCTCGGTGGACAGACCGGCTACCGCCTTGAGCTGCCAGGAAGCGTAATTGACGACTCCCCGGCCCAGTGTCCGGCCTTGCATATCGGTCACCTCGACGACGTCTCCCGGGTGGAATTCCCCCGTAATCTCGGTTACGCCGGCCGGGAGCAAGCTTCTTCCTCCGTCGATCAGGGCGCGTTCCGCTCCGGCGTCGACCTGGACTTTGCCTTGCGGGTTCGAATGGAAGCCGATCCACTGTTTCTTCGTGGAGAGCGTATGGGAGCTCGTATCGAAATAAGTGCCTCTGCCGCAGTCGCCGACCGCGTCCAGCAAGTCCCGGGGCTCGACCGCCCGGCCGATGAAGACGGGGACGCCGCCGCTTGTGGCGATCCGGGCCGCTTCGATTTTGGATCGCATGCCGCCCGTACCGACGGAAGAACCGGAGCCGCCGGCGATGCGGAAGATGTCCTCGCTGATTTCAACGACGCGGTCGATCCGCTGTGCATTGCTGTTTTTGCGGGGATCTTCGGTGTACAGGCCGTCCGTGTCGGTGATGATGACCAGCCGCTGCGCCTTCAGCAGGTTGGCGACCAGCGCGGAAAGCGAGTCGTTGTCGCCGAACTTCAGTTCATCGACGGATACGGTGTCGTTTTCGTTGATGATCGGGATGACCCGGTGAGCGAGCAGTTCCTGCATCGTCATAAGCGCGTTATGGATTCGTTTCCGGTTGGAAAAGTCGGAGCGGGTGAGCAAAATTTGCGCGACGGATAACCCGTGAGCGGCGAACGCTTCATTGTAGCTTTGCATGAGCAGCGCTTGGCCGACGGCTGCGGAAGCCTGTTTCTCATGCAGCGCCTTCGGCCGCCTGGCGTATCCGATTTGGCGGAACCCGGCCGCTACCGCTCCCGACGTGACGAGCACGACTTCGTATCCTTCATTGTGCAGGAGGGACAGCTCTGCTGCGAAATATTCGATTTTGTCGCGGTTCAGCCCGCCTTCGTCCGACGTCAGCGAGCTGCTTCCGATTTTGACCACGATTCGTTGTTGCATGAGAAAATCCCATCCTTGCTATGGTGTAATGGCGGGTGGTGGCCGCATGTTCCGGAAAAAACAAAAAGACTCTCGTCCATGTAAGGACGAAAGTCCGGCTTCCGCGGTACCACCTTAATTCGGATGACAGACTGCGGCCGTCATCCCTCTTGATCCCTGATAACAGCAGGGGCTGTTCAGCTCGTCGCTGACCGTTCGGGGGTGGGTTCGGCAAGACGTTCGCGGTAAATTCTCTCAGCCGGCGGAATTTACTCTCTGGGCGCGTCGGTTCTATCCTACTGGTCCCGTCATCACGTTATCTAACATATCGAAATAGTTACTACATAGAATAACACGGGGAGTCCGGTTTGTAAAGGCAAACGAGCCGCGAATCCGCGCCCTTTCCGGTATTGACAAACCGAACCGGGAGCATGCAATATAATAGGGGTTATACAAGTAATTGACAAGTATAGGTAATAGAGCGGCCGGGAAATCGGCGGAAAAAGAACTCCTGATCGGATGTTAGCCGTGCTATCGGGAAACTGCGGAATTGCTTCTGGACGGCATCCGACTGATGAGGGGAAAGAAGGCGAGGCCGATGGCTGAAAAGCATCTCGGAACACCGGTCCATACGGTGGCGGTCGCAGCTGCGGGCTACGATCAGGAAGGAGCCGAGCGACCGAAAGTGTACGCGGTGTCGAGCGGCAAAACCGCGACCCTGTATGTGATCGACGTCCAAACGGGACGTATTCTGCAAAGCGCGGAACTGGAAGGAACGACCCATACGTGGGGAGTAGCGGTCGCTCCAGACGGAGCCGTCTATATGAGCAGCTCCCAAGGGTATTTGCACCGCTGGCGGCCGGGTGCGGACAAGGCCGAAAACCTCGGCAGGCCGATACCGGGAGAAAGCTTCGTCTGGAGGCTGGCTTGCGACGAGCAGGGCCGCATATACGGCGGGACTTACGACGGAGGTAAAGTGTTCCGGTACGATCCGGCTGAGGGAAGTTTCCGCGACTACGGCCGGATGAGCGACAACGAGAAGTATGCGCGAAGCATCGCCGCAGGCGGCGGCTTCATCTACGTCGGAGTGGGCACGCAGCGGGCCCGGCTGTATGAAGTAGACGCGGAATCCGGGATCAAGCGGGAAATACCGTTCCCCGAAGGGTATGAACAGGATCAGACTGTGTACGACGTAACGAAAGTCGGCGAGCGGTTATTTGCGAGAACGGTGCCGTCCAACACTTTGCATGTGTACGATTTGCAGGCGAAGAGGTGGACCGACGCCATATCGGACGCATCCGGTCTCGATGTATCCCGCCCGTCTCCGGACAGCGGCAAGCTGTATCTGGTGCGCGGCAATATGCTTCACAGTTACGATCCGGGGACGAAGGAGCTGGCCGCAACCGATATTTCCGTGCAAGGGGCCAAAGACTTCGGCTGGGTCCGGCTCGAAGAAGGCGATTATCTCGGCATGAGTCTCGTCAGTGCCAAGACGAACGGGGACTTCTGGGTGTACAATCCGCAATCCGGCCATTGCAGACACGTCGAAGTGAACGTACCCGGCCAGCCGAACAAAGCGCAAACGTTGACGTTGTCATCGGACGGCACGTTATGGGTCGGAGGTTTCTTCAGCGGCGGATTCGCCAAATACGATCCGGTATCCGGGCAGTTGACCGAATACCGAACCTTCGGCCAGCAGGAAGGCATGGTGGAGTTTAAGGGGAGCATCTACGCGGGCGTTTATCCGGGAGCGCGCATCTACCGGTACGACCCGAAGGTGGAATACCATATAGGCGTAAATCCGGTCAAGCTGTTCGCTCTGAATGACCGGTATCAGGATCGGCCGTTCGCGATGGTGGCCGCGGGAGACGTGCTTGCCATCGGCACCGTTCCTTATTACGGCCAACATGGCGGCGCGCTGACCTTGTACGATCCGGATACGGGAAAAATCGATGTCTTCCGGCATATCGCCGGCAATCAAAGCGTCGTTTGCCTGGCCTACCGGGAAGGCCTTTTATACGGCGGCACGTCCATACACGGCGGTCTCGGTACGGAGCCGGAGACAACGGCGGCCAGCCTGTTTCGATTTGACGCGGATCAGCGCGAAAAGGAATGGACCTGCGTTCCGGTACCGGAAGCCAAGGTCATCTATTCGATTGCGTTAGCGGAGGACGGGATGTTGTGGGGGCTGACGTATCGCGCCTTATTCCGGTTCGACCCGATGCAGCGCAAGACGGTTGAGATCGTCCCGCTCGAAGGCTTTAACCCGGACTTTCCCGAAAGCGGCTGGATCGGCGGCACGATCCGGTTTCACAAGGACGGCAGTTTGTACGGGACGGCGCTTGGCCAATTGTTCCGCTACAATCCCGGCGAACGTTCCTTCGAGATTTTGGCCGACAAAGCCGCCTATTTCGCCCAAAATGCCGAAGGGACGATTTATTTTACGCGCGGGACCGAGCTTTACGAGTATCGGCTGGATAACTGAGCCGGGGATTCCGTACATACGAAAGGCGCCAAGCTCTCGGGCTCGGCGCCTTTTTCTACTGCACCATCATGAATTCGTAAAGCTGCCTTTCTCCTAACGGAACAAATTCAATTTCCCGATGCGGCTTACCGCTTCCTCCAGCCGCGCCTCGGACGAAAGCAGCCCTACGCGCACGTACCCTTCGCCGTGCGTGCCGAACCCGATTCCGGGAGCGACCATGACATGGGCTTCGTTCAGCAGCAGATCCGCGAACTCTGCAGACGTGTAAGGCTTAGGAACCGGCAGCCAGGCAAAAAACGATCCGGCCGACGGCGTCGCCTCCCAGCCGATCCGCGACAAAGCGCCGAACAAGGCGTTGCGGCGGCTCTCGTAGGTGGCGTTCAAGGCGGCGACGCAATCTTGCGGCGCGGTTAGTGCGGCGGCCGCGGCGGCCTGGATGCCTCCAAACAAGCTGACGTAATAGTGGTCCTGGATCAGATTGATCAGCCGGACGATTTCCGCGTTGCCGAGCGCGAAGCCTACGCGCCATCCGGCCATATTGTACGTTTTGGACAACGTGTAAAATTCCACTCCGACTTCCTTCGCTCCCGGCCGTTCCAGGAAGCTGATCGGACGCTGGCCGTCGAAACCGATCGCGCCGTAAGCGAAGTCGCTGGCGACGACGATTCCGTTCTCCGCCGCGAAGCGGATCGTATCGTCATAAAACCCGGCGGACGCGACCGCCGCCGTCGGATTGTTCGGGTAGTTGATAAACATCAGCTTGGCGAGCTTCACGTCGTTTGGCGACAAGGCCGAGTAGTCGGGCAGGAAGCCGTTGCTCTCCAGCAAGGGCATAAACGCCATCCGGGCGCCGGACAGCTCCACCCCGGACCAATAGTCCGGATAGCCGGGATCGGGCACAAGGCACACATCGCCCGGGTTAAGCAGACACTGGCTGATCTCGACAAGTCCCGTCTTGCCGCCGAACAGGATGGCGACCTCGGTCTCGGGATCGAGCTTGACGCCGTAATCGTCCAAATATCGTTTCGCTATTGCTTCCTTCAGAAACGAAAAGCCGCTGAACGGCGGATATTTATGGTACAACGGATCGGGAGCCGCATCCTGAAGGGCGGTTACGATATGACCGGGAGTCGGCTGATCGGGATTGCCCTGTCCCAGATTAATGACGTCATGGCCAAGCGCAATTTGCCGGTTCACTTTGCTGACGAGGGAAGCGAAAAACTGCGTAGGGAGTCGGTTGAGCCGATCTGCGGCCCGAATCGGGAAGGCGGCCGGCGAATGGACGGGTAAATTCATTGTATTTCACTCCGGATTGTAGACTTTTTAACAAGGCGATATGTTTGATTATACCCGGACCGAACATTTTTTCCAACCGGTATTTCGCGCGGGTCATCCAGGAGGGCGTTGCTCCCCGGCTACCGGATCGACTATGATAGAGCTTATATGGAAACGGAGGGAAGTCCAACATGTCGGAACAACAATTAAAAGTCGCCATTTTGCAAATGGATATCGCCATCGGGGAGCCTGAAAACAATTTCGCCAAGCTGTCCGAGCTGCTGGAGTCGTGCGTACATGCGGAGAGCAAGCCGGATGTGATCGTATTTCCGGAGATGTGGAACACCGGCTACGCGCTGGATCGGATTCGCGAGATCGGCGACCGGAACGGCGACCGGACGAAAGCGTTCATCTCCGCCTTTTGCCGGAAGCACGGCGTAAATATCGTAGCGGGTTCGGTGGCCGAGCTGGACGGCGATCAAGTGCGCAACACGATCTACGCCTTCGACCGGGAAGGCCGGGAGGCGGGGGAATATTCGAAAATCCATCTGTTCCGTCTGATGGACGAGGAGAAATATTTGACCGCCGGCGATACGCTCGGCAAGCTGGAGCTGGACGGTGTGCCCGCGGGGATGATGATCTGCTACGATATCCGCTTCCCGGAGCTGAGCAGACGCCTCGCGCTGGACGGGGTGAAAGTGCTGTTCGTGCCGGCGGAGTGGCCGCATCCGAGACTTCATCATTGGCGGACGCTGCTGACCGCGAGAGCGATCGAGAACCAGATGTACGTCGTTGCGTGCAACCGCGTCGGAACGAGCGGGACGACTTCGTTTTTCGGGCATTCGATGGTGATCGATCCTTGGGGGGAAATTTTGACGGAAGGGGACGAGTCGGAACAGATTTTGACCGCTGAGCTCGACCTGACCGTTGTGGATAAAGTGAGGGCGACGATTCCGGTGTTTGCGGACCGCCGTCCCGAATTGTACTGACTCAGATGGAGGGTATCCGAGAAATGCGGCGGATGCCCTCCTGTTGTGAGAAAACGGTGCTATCGCTGCGCCTGAGGCGCCTTGGCGCGGAAGATGAGCCGATTAAGGAAGGATACGACAGTTGTCAGCCGCTCTCGAATGTGTTTCAATAGTATACAGGTTGGAAACAGGTATAATTGGACATTTCATTCCGATGTATCGTGAAGATGAATTATGACCATGGGGAGAGAAAAACGATGACAACTTCGATGCAGTGGCATGAACGGCTGGGCCAGTCGATCCCTTGGGGCTCGAGTACGTGCTCGAAGGCGCCCTCCATGCTTCCGGAAGAGCCTGCCGTCATAGTGAAAGGCAAAGGCTGCCGCGTATGGGATGCGGACGGGAAGGAGTTTATCGATTATCGCAACGGTCTCGGCCCGATTACGCTCGGTTATCAGCATCCGGACGTGGACGAGGCGATCCGCCGGCAGTTGGAGAGCGGGATTATTTTCGGTCACCCGCATCCTTTGGAAGCGGAGGTTGCCGAGCTTTTGCGTGAAGTGATTCCTTGCGCGGAGCAGGCGAGGTTTCTGAAGACGGGCGGAGAAGCGTTGGCCGCGGCCATACGGATTGCGCGTACCTATACGGGGCGCGAGCATATTGTGCAGGTCGGCTACAACGGCTGGCTGAATGCGCTCGCCGGCGGAGGACAGGCGCTGCCTGGACAGCCGTCGTCGGGACGCGGCATCCCGGGCGTACCGGCAGCGCTCGGCGATCTTCACCATGCGGCCGATTGGAACGATATCGCCGCCTTGGAACAATGGTTCGACCATATCGGCAGCGATATTGCGGCCGTCATCATCGCCGCGGATTATGCGGAGATGGAGAAGGGTGAATCGTATTACAAGGCGGTTCGCGAGTTGACGAGCAAACACGGCGCGCTGCTGATCTATGACGAGATCGTTACCGGCTTCCGGATCGCGATCGGCGGCGTTCAGCAATATTTCGGCGTGAAGCCGGATCTGGCGGTATTCAGCAAAGGAATGGCGAACGGCATGCCGCTGTCCGCTTACGTCGGCTCCAAAGATGTGATGTCGGCATGCGACCGGGGAGGCGCGGTCATCTCCAGCACGTTCGGCGGGGAGACGTTGTCACTGTCCGCTTCGAAAGCGACGATCGGCGTATACAAGGAGCAGGACGTCGTCGGTCATCTGTGGAAGCAAGGGGAGAAGCTGTGGGGCGGGTTAAACGCAATCTTCGCTTCACGCCAAATCCCGATCGAATTGAAAGGCTTGTGGCCTTGTCCGACGTTTACGCTGTCCGCCGGCGCCGCTCCTGCGGTGAAAGAGCGCTTTTTCCGTGCCGCGTACCGGAACGGCGTATCGCTGTACAACGTTTCCTATGTCAATTTCAGCCACAAGGACGGCGATATCGAGGAAACGCTGGAACGTTTGGACCGGGCTTGCTCGGAGCTGGAAGGCGAATAAGGAACGGCTTGCCGAGTTGAATCCCAATGATGAAGCATGCTGCATACAGGAAAGCGGTGACACCGATGATCATAGACGCACACACGCACATATGGGGCGGGGACTACGAGAACAGCACACGGGAGCTTCTGAGGGCGTGCGATCTGTTCGGAATATCGAAGATTCACGTGTCCGGACTGAAGTCGCATTATCCGGATGAAGCGGAAGTCGGACAATTAAATGCGGATGTATATCGATTTATGAAGGAACAGCCTGGAATGGTGGAAGGGTACTGTTACGTAAGTCCGGCGCATGCGAACGCGCTGGATGTGTTGAACCGGGGAATCGAGCAGTACGGCATGAACGGAATGAAGCTGTGGGTGGCGACGTTTTGCGACGATCCGCGCGTATTTCCGCTTGTTGAGCGATGCATCGATTTTAATATCCCGATCCTGATCCATTCGTTTCACAAGGCGGTCGATCAGCTGACCTACGAGACGACGGGCGTTCATGTGGCCAATCTGGCGCGGCGTTATCCGGAAGCGAAGCTGCTTATGGCACATTTTGGCGGCAACTGCTATCATGGGATCAGAGCGGTACGGGGCTTGCGCAACGTATGGCACGATTTCTCGGGAACTCCGTTCCGCCGGGACGACGTCGATTATGCAGTGGAGCGGGTCGGAGCGGACCGGATCGTATTCGGTTCCGATATGCCGATCACCTATCTGGTGAATTACGGCCAAGTGGAAGAAGCGGATCTGTCGCAGGAAGACAAAGACCGGATTTACTACAAAAACGCGCTGGAGCTGTTCGACCGCAGCTTGAAGGTCGGATAACGCCGCACCGGTTACACACGCCAGGAGGGGAACACGGTTGAACACGGACGTTAACGCATTACTCGGCCATTGGCCGTTTCGTAAAATTCGCAAAAATACGCTCGCCGATCTGAGGAACGTTCATCAAGACAATCAGATAACGGGCGGTTATGTCGCTTCCTTGAACAGCATCTTTTATAACGATCCGTTCGAAGGGGACGAGGAGCTGCACGAGCTGATCGGCGGTACGGAGTACAAACATGTGCTGACCGTGAATCCGACATTGCCCGGCTGGCAGCGCGATATCGAGGACGGAATCGCCAGGTTTGGCATACAAGGAGTCCGCATTTATCCGACTTATCACGATTACGATCTGAATACGGCGCCTGTGGCCGAGCTGTGCGAGGCGCTGAAGAAACACCGACTTCCGCTATTCGTAACGAAACGGATGGAAGACGAGCGTTTGGATTATTTGATGAAGCCGAAGCCGCTTGAAGTCGCTGCCCTGCAAACGTTCGTATCCGGCCAGCCGGATCTGGATATTGTCATTTTGAATATCCGTTTCGCCGAAATTTCGGCCATGAAGCAGGAAATCAACGACTTGCCGAGGCTGTTCGTCGACACTTCGGGTCTGAAAGATAAAGTGTTCGTGCTCGAAGAGCTGCTGAAGGTGATCCCTGCCGGGAAAATCATGTACGGCTCCCAGCATCCGCTGTACTGCTTGAAAAGCTCTCATTGCGTGGTTGATATGGTGGAAATTCCTGAGGAAACGAAGCGGGCGATTTTTTCAGGCAATGTGAAGGCGTTGGGCAAATAAGAAATAGGTTTGTTGCGATAGAAGGGGACTGCCTGTCAAGGGCAGTTCTTTTTTTTGCGTGAAAGCAGGTTTGACATTCAGCGTAGGGGGAGCGGAAGCGGATTAAGGGTGGTTTGCAGCTGCTAAAATCGGCGAAAAGGGTGCGGCCCCTGCCAGTTGGTGGAAATAAGGGGTGCGAACCGCCTTTATTCGCCCCGGCTTTTCGAAAAGGCCGAAAATAGAGGGTGTCAGAAACTCTTATTATGGCCGACCGACAGCCTTCATGGAGCGAAACAGCGCCGCTCGGAGCCCGCGGGGTCGGGAAAGCTCTCGTGAGCAGCCCATGGCGGTGTCAGCGCAGCCAAACCCGGCCTGTTCCCATAAAAAGCTGCAGCAGGCAACCGGATTTGAAGCTTTCCCGCGCTGGAAAAACTCATCCTAAGAACGATAAAAGGGGAAAAGCGATAGCTAACGTTCGTTCCCTCTGGTGACAGGTATAGAGTTGCACGTCAAACGATTGTTCAGACGTTCTTGCACGTTCGGCCCCTCAATGTGTAAGTTAAAGTTACATGAAAGCGTTTTAACTAAAAATAATCCAAATTAATGTTAACTTATATGACATAAAGTATTGAATTCACAAAAAAACTGATGTAAGATTCAACTATCAGCACCTTATACGTCATATTAACTTACAAATTCAGGAATCGGGAGGAGAGGGTTGTATGAATATCGCTTTAATCGCGCACGATGTGAAGAAGGAAGAATTGGTGAACCTGGTGATCGCGTATGAGAAAATTTTCTCCCAGCACTCGTTGTTCGCAACCGGTTCGACCGGGCAGAAAATTGCCGAGGAAGCCAAGCTTCACGTGTACAAATTAAAGGCGGGGCCGCTTGGCGGCGATCAGCAGATCGGAGCGTTGGTCGCGCAAAATGAGATCGACGCGGTCATCTTCCTTCGCGACCCGCTTGTCGCATTGGCGCACGAGCCTGATGTCACCGCGCTCTTGCGACTGTGCGACGTTCAATGCGTGCCGGTGGCGACGAATATCGCAACCGCCGAGCTGTTAGTGAAATCGCTCGAGAGGCACGACCTGGCCTGGAGAAATATCGTACACCGGTACCGGCTTGAACGCAGAAGCGGAACGGAAGGGTAACGGCGGCAGCGGTCCAGACAACTCCCCGGGATGTCCGCAGTCCCGAGGAGAGCGGCGGGCGTCTACCGATGTCCCAGATCGACCCTCATGCCGAGCCGGGCCAGTGTGACTTTCGGAGGCAGCGGATAGGCGGCATCGATATCGACCCCGTGAGACATATGCGTAAAATAAACGGCCTGCGGCTTCACTTCCCGCAACAGTTCGACCGCTTCGGTCATATCGTAAACGGAGCGCGTGGCCGGATCGGCCGTCTCTTTGTAGAAATTGGTGCCGAGCACAAGCATGTTCAAGCCGTGAAGCGGCTTTTTTTGTTGTTCGGTCAGCCGGATCGCATCGGAGCAATAAGCCCAGGCGTAGCCGGTTTTTTCGAAGCGGTACGCGTACGAAGTGCCGTTCTGGCCGTGACACACTTCCCACGGAACAATGAACCACCCGCCGAAATGCATGCCCCGGTCGTTGGGAACGTAGGTAAGCCGCCGCTCCAGCCAAGGGTACTGGCTTCGGATCGTCCCGAATGCGGACTCGGGCGCATAGACGGTTCCGCGGCTTCCGGTCCACCGGCAGGCGTCCAGCCATTCGGGCAAGCCCGCGATATGGTCGTGATGCGGGTGCGTGATCAGGACGTGTTCGAGCAGCCGTTTGCCCAGCAGCTCCATCTGCGCCGGCCAGTCCGGCCCGCAGTCCAGCAGCAGATCTCCCTCGTCCGTATGGATCATCACCGAAGAGCGGAACCTCCGGTTATGACCCGTCGACCGCGCTTCCGAGCAGATTCCACAATCGCAGTAGGAACGCGGCACGCCCATCGAATCTCCCGTCCCCAGAAAGGTTAAATGTTCCGTCATGCTTCCGTTCCTTCCTGCAGCGGGTCCGCACCCGGCTTGCCGCTTGGCGCGCCGGAGCGCCGGCTTGCGGATTGGCCGACCAGCTCGTGCATCGTGCCGATGAACGCCTGAGCCGCCTTGGACATGTAGCGGCCTTTGCGCCGCGCGATGACGAGCGTCCGGGCCGGCCTCCCGCTAACGGTCAAATAGGCGGGCGCCATCTCGCTCCACTTGCCCCGCTCGACCATCGCGGGGATGAAAGCGACGCCCATGCCTGCAGCTACAAGCGATTGCACAGTCTCAATGTTGCTGCTCTCGAAGGCGATACGGGGCGTAAAACCGGCAGCCAGACATAAATCGATCGCCGTCTGGTACAAGCCCTGTCCTTTCTTCAGCAAAATAAACGGCTCGCCGGCAAAGGAAGCCAAATCGACCGTCCCGTCGGCGGACGGGCCGGAGAGGGCGGGATGGTTCCGCGGCACCGCCAGCCGCAGCTCCTCGTCGATCAGCACCTCATACTCCAGAGACTGCTCCTGAAGAGGAAGCGCCAGCAGGCTGAAGTCGGTTTTGCCTTCCGAAGTAAGCTGCGTCAAGTTCGCCGACGTTTCCTCGACGAGGGCGATTTCGATATCCGGGTACCGTTCCTGGAACACGGGGAGAATATGGGGCAGCATATGAGCGCCGGTTATCGGCATGCTCCCGATAATCAGCTTCCCTTTGCGAAGCTGGGAGATGTCATCCATTTCCTGCCGGATTTCCCCGACCATATCGACAATTTTCTGCGCTTTATCCACGAATACCGCTCCGGCATGCGTCAGCTCGACCGAGTTGGTGTTCCGGTGAAACAGCAGCACTCCGAGCTCCTTCTCCAGCTTGGACAGCTGCTGGCTAAGCGAAGGTTGGGCGATGTGCAGCTTTTCGGCGGCCCGCGAAAAGTTTTTCTCTGCGGCGATTTGAATGGCGTACTGCAACTGCCTGAATTCCATGCGGCTTCCCCCTTCGCAACATTTCCATACTTATACTGTATACCATACAAGAGCCCCCGTTCAAATCTTCCGTCAGGAAACGGGGGTACTGTCCATTTTGCCGATCATGCCGCCCGGTCCGTCCCGCTTTGTAGTAATTTGATATCTTCCGCAGCGCAACGTGCCGCATGAGGTAATGAAAGTGCAGCCGGAGGGCATCAGATTGCATTGTCCGCGCTCCAACCCGCTCTGTATAATCAACATCATCATCGGCAAAGAGGGGGATTGGGCATGAGTCCTATACGAGTTGGAATAATCGGCTGCGGCAACATCGCTCACAGTCATGTTCTGAGAATGTCCCGGTTGGAGGAGGTGCGGATTGTGGCGCTGGCCGACCCGGGGGCGGGGAGCCGGGCTTTTCTCAAGGAAAAGTTCGGGCTGGATCAAGTGCAGGAGTTCGACAGCCACACGGACATGTTGAACGACACGGAGCTGGATGCGGTCGTCATTTGTTCGCCGCATACGTTGCATTACGGGCATATCCGGGACTCGCTATCGGCAGGCAAGCACGTGCTGGTCGAGAAGCCGATGACTTGCAGCTCGGCGGAAGCGGAACGGTTGATCGCTTTGTCGGAATCGTGCGGCAAAGTATTACAAGTATCGTTTCAGCGTCATTTTCTGCCGCCGTTTCTGTATATCCGTTCAGCCATTCAGGACGGAACGATCGGCAAGCTGACGAGCGTACAGGCGGCGTTGTACCAAAATTGGAAGAAGTCCCAGGAAGGGACATGGAGGCAAAATCCCGCGCTGTCCGGGGGCGGTATGCTGATGGATTCCGGCAGCCATATTATCGATGTCCTGCTGTGGACGACGAATTTGACGCCGCAGTCGGTGACGGTTCAGTTGGAGTGTTACGGGTCTCCGGTGGAAGTCGATACGCTGACCAGCATCCGCTACGATCAGGGCGTCATCGGAACGATGACTATTATCGGATACGCGCCGCTGCAGAAGCTGAAGGAAACCTATGCCTTTATCGGCGAGTCGGGCGGCATCTTTTATGACAACGGCGTCATTACGCTGCACCGGTACGGGGAAGATCCGGTCCTGCCCCAGCTTCCCGAAGCCGAGACCGATCCCGATAGCAGCTTTATCGATGCGATACTCGGCCGGCGCGAAGTGATGGTATCCGGCGAGTACGCGCTGAAAGTCGTGAAGTTTACCGAAGCGATCTATGAGGCGGCGGGGTACCAGCCGGGTCCGGCCGATCGAACCGATCTGGAAAGGAAGGTGTCGTCATGAAGCTTCGGATCGCCATACTCAGCTTCTGGCACGTACATGCGCCGGGTTACGCCAAAAAATTGTCGGAGAGGACCGATTGCTCCATCATCGCGGTCTGGGACGAGGACGCCGCCCGCGGCAGCCGGTTCGCCGAACAGCTGAACGTGCCTTATTACAGCGATTTGGATGAGGTTCTTGCAAGCGAGGAAGTGGATGCGGTTATTGTAAACGCTTCGACCACTAAACATCCGGAAGTGATCATCGCTGCGGCCGAAGCCGGGAAACACATCTTCACCGAGAAAGTGCTGGCTCTGCGAACCGAGGAAGCGGACCGGATCATTGCCGCTGCGGAGCGGAGGGGCATAAAGCTGACCGTCTCGCTGCCGAAGCTTGGCGATGAGAAGACGCTGTACGCCAAGCAGGTGCTGGAGCAGGAGCTGCTCGGACGGATTACGTACGTTCGGATGCGTCTAGCCCACGACGGGCTGCTGCCGCGGGAAGGTGCTCCGGAAGGCTGGCTGCCTCCGCATTTTGTCGACCGGGAATCCAGCGGAGGCGGGGCGCTGATCGATCTCGGCGCACATCCGATGGTGCTGGTTTATCATTTTCTCGGGATGCCCGAATCGGTATCCGCCCAGTTCGGCTATGTGACCGGCAGGGAAGTGGAGGACAACGCCGTCGTTACGATGCAATACCGGGACGGCTGCATGGCGGTTGTGGAAGCAGGGTTTGCGAGCCGGCATTCCCCCGCTCTGGTGGAAATATACGGCACGGAGGGGTGCCTCCTGATCGGCAAGGAAGCGGAGATTCGGAGTTCGCTTCTGCCGGCCGGTCCTTGTCCGGGCTGGATCAAGCCGGAGAGGCTGCCTGCGGGTATGCCGGCGCCGCTCGACCAATGGGTCGAATACGTTTTGTATGACAAGCCGACGGCGATTCCGATCGGGCACGGGCTGGCGCTGACGCAGCTGATGGAAGCCGCTTATCTGTCGGCAGCCGAGCGGAGAATCGTCGCAATTCCCTCTAACGGGGACTAATGGTGCGGGAGGGATCGGAGTGGGTCGATTGGGAACGGCAAGCGAAAACGCCGCGGAACCGGCGGTCCGGTTATATACGGATAGATGGGCGGTTATGGCGAAAGCGGATTCGGCTCCGCAAATCGACGGGGAGCTGGAGGAGCGGGAATGGGAGCAGGCACCGGCGTTGAGCGGATTTGTGACGATGTTTCATAACGAACTTGCCGGAAGGGACATGCGTGCCAAGCTGCTGTACGATGACCGCCATCTATACGCAGCGCTTGAGAGCGCCCCATACCCGGCGGCGGTTCCCGAAGCGGAAAGCGTATTCCTCGTGTTCGGCACGCCTTCGGATCTCGACGTATTTTACTCGGTTCCTGTCGTTGTGAGGCGAGGCTCGCATCCGTTCGTGATGGGCTACAACAACTGGACGGGAGCTGATCTCACGGACAGGCGGCAGCAATTCATCGAGCTTGGGAGCGGACACGGCGTCAGGCAAGCGGTATCGAACCGGACGGACGGAAGCTGGAGTGCGGAGATCTCCATTCCGCTGAACGCGCTCGGATCGCAGGACGTACAATCCGGCGCGGAATGGAGATTCAACATCATCCGCTACTGCGGTCCGGACGCTTCCGAGCCGTTATGCTCCTGGATTCCGATTCGGACCGGCACGGTCCTGATGGACGATATTCATCGGCCTCTGAAACAACGGATATTCCGCCTGCACGTGTTCGTTGCGAACGAAGGCCGGCTCGGTTCCGTTTTTGTCGATCGTCCTCCTACCGGGGCTGTGATGTCAACGGCGGAGGCGGCGGCAGAGCCGTCCGCCGGCCTATCCGCCTCTTTGGAGGTTCGGAGCTTTACGCGCAAAACGCTCGTGTTGCATGATAACGGTTCGCTGGAGAGTCCCGCTGCACGGACGACGACCATCGTCTGGGTCGACCCGCTCGGCAGGGAAACGCCGGTTGAGGCGACAGCCGTACACCGGCAAGGTGCGGAATGCAAGCTCGACTTCGTCCATCCCGAACCGCTGGCTGACGGCCTGTACCAGATCCGGCTGCCGGCGGAAAAAAGCGACGGGAGCGCTGCGCCATTCGCCTTGCTGATGTTCGACCGGTGCGATCTGATCGCAGCGGGAGAACGGGCCGTCCGGCCTTTGGCACAAGGCCGGGCCGGGCGGATGGCGGTACCGTATGCGCCCCCTTCCGGCGAAGTGCTGTTTCTGGAGCAGCTGATTCCGGAACGCATCGGATTTTTCGGCTCCGGGGTGCCGCATCGTCCGCTGCTCGGCTTCCGTTCCACCAATTTTACGTGGAGTCCCGAGTCGCCCTGGTCGATCCGTTCCGTGGATGATGACGGCATGGCGTATCCGAGCGACCGGTATCCGGAGTCGAAGGCGCTGACCGTGCGGAACAAGCGCGGGGAATCCGTCGATTATCCGTATTACGAGGACGGCGAAGGAAGACGCTATTTTTTGTCCGCCCACTTGTGGCATTTTCAGCGCAAGCATGCCGTTCGCGAGACGGCCCGCCTCGCATCGGAGGACCCGCTGGGCGCGGCGAGGCTGCTGTACCGGTTCGCGCGCCGGTACGAAGGATGGGTGCGCATGAACGACTCGGTCTGGGTGCAGCATCCGATCGACGGGCGCGCAGGTCCGCCGTACCCGTATTTCGGCGGCATGTGGGACCGCTGGAGTCTGATGGATCTGCACGGCTTGCTGCCGCTGCTCGAAGCGTTTCTGGAGGTCGAGCGGACGGATGCGTTCGAGGTGCTGAGCGGGGAAGCCGGGGAAGATGTCCGCAGCGCGATCATCAACGGCATGCTCCGCCCGTCGCTGGAATCGGCGCTGACGTATCCGGTGCTGCAGCACAACGTCGATTATCCGAACTGGATCGGCCTAATCCTGCTGGGCAAGGCGCTCGGCGAGCCGCAGTATGTGCATGAAGCGGTCGAGCGGATGGTGAAGTTTGCGGAATGCTCCTTCTTGCCGGACGGGTTCTGGAAAGAAATTACGCTTTCCTATCATCTGCAGACGATTAACGGCATCCGGCAAACGATCCGGCATCTTCAGGGCTGGAGCGATCCACCGGGATACGTCTCTCCGCGCGACGGACGGCGCTTCGATTCGTTCGACCCGGAAGCCGTGCTGCCGCTGTTCGGGCGAATGATCCGCGTGCCCGGCTTGCTTGCGTATCCGGACGGTACCTGTGTGCCCGTCAACGATACGTGGGCGTCCCAGAAAGCGGAGCAGCCGTTGTGTACGGAATCGCTATTTATGCCGGCTGCGGGAATCGTCAAACTGACGCGGGGAGCCGGTCTTGACCAGGCCCAGCTGTATTTGACCTTTTCCCCGTACAACGGGCACGATCACAAAGATCCGCTGCAGCTGTCGCTGTATGCGGAGGGGCAGGAGCTTTTGCCGGATCTCGGGTATACGCACACGTTTTACCGGCAGTGGACGTTGTCGACGCTGGGCCACAATACGGTAACCGTAAACGGCCGGGACGCGTCGGTCAGCGGCCGCGCCCGGGGCGGGGGCAATCTCGAGCTGTTCTCCCGGCTGGCCGGGCCGCTGGACGTACAGACCGTTCGCGCCAGGCAGGAGCACGCTTATGAAGAAGTGTCCGTGTATGCGCGGGAGCTGTGGTTTGTAGGATTCGAAGACGCTGCGGGCGCCGAAGGGTATGTGCTCGATCTGTTTCGCGTCTGCGGCGGGACGCGTCACGAATACGCGTTAAACGGGGATGCGAACCGGGATGCGGTCATGAGCGCCAACCTGGCGCTGGCGGAATATGGGCCTCATCTGATCGAGGGACATCCGGATATCATCCTGCCGAAGCAGGAAACCGATACCGGGGGGACGAGCGACAATCAGTATTACGCTTATACGTATGTAAAAGATGTCCGGACAGCGGAGCTGCCGGACGGCGCTTATGTGATGGAAATGACGACGAGCGGCGCTGACGGACAACAGTCCGGCATGCGGGTGCACGGTTATGCCGGACCGGGGAACAACCGGGTGTTTCTTGGACGCGCGCCTTCGCTCCGATCGACCCGGCTGAACGGGCTGGCCGGGGACCGCAACAGCGAAGCAGTCCGGCACGAGCTGCCCAAATGGATCGTGCGCAGGGAACGTGCAGGCGGAGAAGAGCTGAACAGCCAGTTCATCCATGTGATGGAGCCGTTCGCAGCCGGCAGCGCGCCCCGGATCGGACAGGTGGACGTGCTGTTGTCCGATGAGGCTTCGCAGCGGGCTGTAGTGGCCGTAACGTACGGGGACGTTACCGATATTGTGATGAGCGCGCCGCGCTACAGCGGCGAGCCTTTGCGGACGGGGGAATGGGAACTGGAAGGCAAAGCAGGCATTATCCGTATGGTGAACGGAACCATCCGGCATATGGCTCTGATCGGGGGGACGCGGCTTGCTGCGCCGGGCCGGACGCTGAGCGGTTCCGGACCGGTGTCCGGCACGATCGCGGACGTGCTTCAGCCCGACTGGGAGGGCGGGAGACATGTGCTGATTACCCGGACGGCGATTCCGCCGGACGTTACGGGTCCGTACATCGTGGTCACGCATCCCGATTCGGCCACTTCGGTATATCCGATTGCCTCGATCTGCCGCTGCGGGATAACGGGACAAACCCGGATCGAACTCGACGGGGACCCCGGATTTGCCTATACGGACGCCGCCTCCGGTCAAAGTTCCGAAGCGGGAAGGGCGTCGCGTATGACCTGTTTTCCTCAGACGGCGTGGACCGGCCCGCATATGTTCCATATCGACAACGCGGTTACGGCTTCATTTCCCCTGGTCTGACGCCCCAATATTTGCGGAACACGCGGATAAAGTAGCTTGTGTCCTTGAAGCCGGTCTGTTCCGCGGCGGCACTGACCGTCGAGCCGGCCAGGAGGAGCTCCTTTGCGAGCTCCATTTTTTTCTCCAGCACGTAGTCGGAGAAGGACAGCCCGATTTCCCGCTTGAATCTCCGGCTCAGGTACGAGGAATTGAGATGGAGGCGGTCTGCGACCGCGTGCAAGGAAAGCTCGCGGTCCAGCTCGCCTCGGATAATATCCGTAGCCTGGCGGACGATTTCATTCGTTTTGCCGGGCTGCCGGCTGTTGGATTCGATAATGAGCGAGACCGCTTGCGCCAGTGAAGCGTAAGCTTCTTTCGCGTTGTCCGGCGGTTGGCGGCTGGAGCCGAAGTGCGGATCTTCCTCCGCGATCTCGTGGAGAGTCCGCCCTTTGCGTTCCGCCGCCCTGACGAACAAGCCGTTCATGGCCAGCCAATGCTCGCGCACGTCTTCCGCGGCGTCCGACCTGGCTATCCGGATGTTCCACCAATCCTCCAGGGCGGACAACGCCTTGGCTGCATTGCCCGTCTCCAGCCCGACCTCGATATCTTTTTCCAGCTCGCCCGCCGTACGCTTAGTGCCGTTCGGTTGCGGCGGCTGCGACCGGACAGAGGCTTGCCGTACATCGGCTTTGCCGGACCGGTTCACCTCGATCCGGGCCGGAGCCAACCGCCCGGCGTCCACTTGCACGATCAGCCGGATCGTACCGGTTTTTCGGTGATACGACCAGGAGGACGGGGGCGGGTCTTTGCGGGAGCCTGCCCAGCCTGCGCTCTCTCGCCAATCCTCGCCGTCGACTTTGACAGCCGCCGGCTTATCGTTGCAGTGAATGACGATGTCCCATGTCCGGTTCTCCGGCATGCCGGTATAAGAACCGGCGGGAGCGGCGATCTCGACGCTGAATCCTCGTCTGTCCTCTTGACAGGCGATGCGGGTCGTCGCCCATTCTCCGCTCCTATAGCCGAACGTCGTCCCGTCATCCTCGTTGAACGCATATTCGCGGCTTCCCCCCGGATACAGGTGCAATTCCAGCCGTTCGGCCGGTTGCTGTCCCGCGTATTGCACGTCCGGCCACATCGGCACGATTGCTCCCGCCCGCACGAAGAGAGGACCGCCCGCCTGTTCGGGAATGCGATATGCGATCTCGGCCGGGCCGGAATACGTTTTGCCGCTCCAGTAATCGATCCATTCCCCTGCGGGCAAATAAACCTGCTCGGTAAACACCGCCACCAGGAAGTCGTCCCCGAACATGTATTGATTGTCCAGGACGACGGCCTGAGGGTCGTCGGGATATGCCAGCGGCATCGCCCTGGCGATCGGAAGTCCTGTGCGTACGGCGACGTGGGCGGCGGAATAAATGTAAGGCAGCAGCCGGTAGCGCAGCTTGGCGTACATTTTGAACAGGCGCAGCAGGGCCGAATCGAGCAGGAGCGGATGTCTCCAGTACGCCCAGCTGTTCACTTTCGACCAAGGCTGGAAGAAGCCGCAGTGTATGCCAGCGGCGGTGTGCAGGTTCATATCGGCGGCCATATGCGGAATGCCTGACAAGCCGAGGCTGAGCACGGATAAATGAGGCTTCGGCCGTCCCCCCGACCAGATTGCGGCATATTTCTGAATGCCGGTATACCCGACAGGCGTGCAGATCAAAGGCCGCCGCCCGGTCTGGGCGGTGAAGCCTTCCTGGATGACGCGTCCGAGTACGGTCGATTGGGGCAGGATGGACCGGTCCGGGCCGGCACCGTCCGGGGAATCGGCCGCATCCACTTGCTCCTGCACCGGACGCCGGGTGCACAGATTGAAGCCCTGCACCCCTTGGGCGACGAACGGCTTCAAATAGTCGTACCACTGCAAATCGGCATTGCGATGCGCTGCGGGACCGTCCTGGTCGCGCAAATAAAGGCCGAGCGTAAGCTTGAACCCCATCGTGCGCAAAACGCCCATGAACGTATGCGCGCCTTCCGGCATCCATTGCGGAATGTAAAACCGGTCAGGGTGCCAGTTCACGGGGGCGTCATAGTCGAAGCTGCGGTCCATCCAGGTCGGCTCCAGTCCGATCATATCGCACGGAATGCTTTCCCGCCGGAACTTCAGGGCGTCCTCGATCATATCGCGCGCCGTCGCCTGCTGGTTGCAGTTGAAGGTCAGACCGTAAGCCCAGATGGGCAGCAGCGCGGAGGGGCCGGTTAAGAGGGTGTATTTCTCCAGCAGTTCGGCCAGATTGCCACCTGCGATCCAGTAAAACGCCAGCTCTGCGCCGCTGCCGCACACGCTCATACGATCCGGTTCGGAGCAGCCGACATCGAAGTTGTGCTCCCGGTCCGTGTCCATCAAGAGCGCCCACCCTTCGCTTGACAGAAGCAGCGGAACGGGAGCGTGCACCCGCCCGAGCAGACGGATGTCGACGCGATATCCTCTCTTCATAAGCGGCGTCTCGTAATGGTCGCCCAGACCGTACAGCCGTTCCTCTTCGGCCAGCGCGAACTGGACCTCGAATCGGTCCCGGACGCCGTCCGGACCGGAGGCTTGTCCGCCGACGAGCGGAGGCCGGGTGAACCGGGCCAGCGGCTTTCCGTCGATGCCGGAAAGCGACATCTCTCCGCTAAGGCGGTTGATTCGGAGAGCCGCCGTCTCCGTAACGACGCGCAGCTCCTCGCCGGCTTCCTCCGTCTCCCGGAGAGCCGGCGAGGCGGGAGGCGCGACGATGCCGAGCCGGGACAGCGGAGCGGGCTCCCCGAACGTTCCCGTTCGGCTAGCTCGGATATGAAACGTATGCGAAGCGACCGGTTCGATGCGGATATACAAGCCGTCCGGGGTATGGACGGTTACGGAAGTTGCAGCGATGCTCAACATGGATGCCCCCTCGGATGAGCCGGGTCAAGACGGATCGGCCCTGCTTCTAGTTTTCTACATTTTAGCATAATCCGGAGCCGTGCAGGGAGGGGAGCCTTACACGGCATCGCTGCCGGTCAGTCTGTTTGGCGGCCGGAAGCACCGGCCCCGGGCGATCAGCGGGAGACGGCAGGCTCCGGCCAGGCGAGCTCGACTCCTTGCGATTGCAGGGCGTGCTGGAACTCTTCCAGGAGCGCTGCGTTATTCCGCACGGCACGCGGGCTTTCGCCGCGGTCGAGGCAGAAGGCGGCCAAAGCGCCGGCGGCTTCGCCGATATTCCATTCCACCGGATGCAGCCGGTAGCAGCCGTTCGTAACATGCGTCGTCCCGATATTTTTGCAAGCAGGCAGCAAATTGTTCATCCGGACCGGAATCAGGCTGCCCAGTGGAATTTGGAACGGCAGGGCAGACAGGTGGATATAGTGCCGGTTGCCCGTGCTAGGATGAAGGTCGATCCCGTAGTGTCCGATTCCGACGGAATCGGCGAACGTCTCCGAGCGGCCGTCCGGACGGTCCAGCGGGTTGACGTGTTGCTCCAGCAGCGTAAATTCCGCCTTGATCCGGCGCGACTCGCGAATATACGGATACAGGGCCATCCCGTCCTCGGTGCCGAATACGTCCCTGCGCAGCCGGAATCCGGGGTAACCGCAGCCGCCGTCCGGACGCGGAGCCTCCGACTGCAGCCAGTAAAGCAAGGACAGGCTGAGTTCCTTGGCCCGCTGCAGATTGCGGGCTTTTTCCGCTTCGTCGACATCGATGATCGAGCCGAGAAAGTAATCGTTCTGCGGCCAATTGACGACCGTCACATCGCCCGCAAACGTGCCGTCAGCGAAAAGGGTTTTGTCTGCCAGACGCCGGTAAGAGACGAGCGAGAACCCTTCCCAGAACGTCAGCCCTTGCTTGCCCGGGAACAGATCGTAGCGGACCGGTTCGAGCGTGGACGGCCGGACGCCCGAGAGGCTGAGAAACTGATCGGGCCAAAAGTCGGGACGGTACGAACGCCAGAAGGCGTAATCGTTCGGCTTGTCGATCGTATGTGTCTCGCCTTCGAGATAATCGACGACGAAGCAGTGCGTAATGGCCTGCATGTCTTGCGGATTGGCCGGTCCTACCAGCGCATGTCTTTCGTTCGTCTCCGACTGGGACTCCGCTCCGGTGACATACTCCGTACCGGTAAGCGGCAGCAGATCCCCGCAGTCGGTCGCGTCCAGAAAATAAGGCGCGAACAACACCGTCCGGCTGTCCGTCAGGCTATGCCGCACCGTGACCGAACGAACACGGTCCCCATCCGTCTCGGCCGATTCGGGGCGGCAGCGGGTCAGGACGACTACCCGGCCGGAAAGCGTGTACGGAGCTAGCATTTCCAGCAATACGGCGAGGGCGACGCGCGGATCGTGGCTGATCCGGCTCACTTTGGCGTTGCCTGGATTGAAATGGGGGAGCGCCGCCGCCTCTAGACTAAGCGGAACGTGCTGCCGGTAATAATTGCGCACTCCGTTGCGGAACCGCCGGTAGCTGGCCGTACATCCGAACGTCTCAATCCAGTGGTGCTCGTCGGGAGGAACCGCCTGGCTGGTCAGTTGTCCTCCGATCCATTCCGTTTCTTCGGTCATCACGACGGTTTTGCCGAGTCTTGCTGCGGCGAGCGCGGCGGCGCAGCCGCCCAGGCTCCCCCCGATAATGACGATGTCCGCTTTCATTTCATGTATCATCTTACATACCTCCAGGATGGTTAGTGAATTCTTATTCATGGTAGCTTGGAACCCGGCCCGGGATAAGCAAGTCTGATGACATGTAATGGTATTCTCATGACCTTGTCGTCCGGATTTGGCAAATTCGGGTGCAGAAGGCGCCGAGAGGCAATCAAATTACTATCCGAAGTCATAAAGCTTTCTTGTTGGGCTTACGGGCAGTCCGTATAATCGGAAGCAACGAACGGGTGAAAACGTTACCAAGCGGCAAAACTTCCCGATATGACGGGATATGCGGAACACGCCCGTTCCAACCAACAGTAACCTGAGAGGGGCGAAGCCGAAATGAGAAATAGGAACAAAGCGTGGATTGGTACGACGGCGGCAGCGGCTTTTCTGCTTTTGGCCGCATGCGGCAAAAGCGGAGGAGACGCCGCGCAGCCGGAGAAAACGCCGGAAGGGACGAAAGCTCCCGGCAGTGTCAAGGCGGAGCCGGTCGATCCGAACAAAGAGGCGGAATTGACGGTTTATTCGATGCTAAGCGGCAATTACGAAGGATTTATGGAGTCGGAAGGAAAGTATATCCAGCGGAAATATCCGAATTTCAAATTCAAATTTATCGCACCCGGGCCCGGCACCTCGCTGAACGATGTCGTTACGTCCAAGACGCCGATCGATATTATTATCTCGACCCCGGACCTGCAGCCGATCATCGACGTCGGGCTCCTGTCGGACATTTCCGATCTGGTCGGGAAATACAACTATGACCTGAACCGCTTCATCCCGGTTACGATCGACATGATGAAGCAGATCGCCGGGGGCAAGGTGCCCGGTCTCCCCGTCCGGGTAAGCTCGTACACGCTGTATTACAACAAGGATCTGTTCGATAAGTTCGGCGTGCCGTATCTGAATGACAAGATGACGTGGGAAGATATTCTGGAGACGGCCAGACGGCTCACCCGGGTTGAGGGGGGCGTGCAGTACATCGGCTTCGCTGGAGATATTATCTCGCTTCTGGACATGAATGAGCGCGCTCCGCAATACGTCGATCCGAAGACGGTCAAGGCGACGCTCAACACCGATTATTGGAAGCGGATCTTCGACCGGACGCTTCCGCTCTACGACATCGTCTCTGACAAAACGCTTGTGCCCAAGCTGACGAATCTGACCCAATCGAGATCGATGTTTACCAAGGACAAAAATGTGGCGATCGTGATCGGCGTCAACGACGCCGGCACCAGGGCGGTCGCCGAGAAGTGGGATATGAACTGGGATATTGCGCCATTTCCCGCCTTTAAAGGATCGCCGAAAGAAGGGCCTCAGCCGAGCACCCGCTACTATTTGATCTCTTCGGGCAGCAAGCACCGGGAAGAAGCTTTTGCGGCTATCACTCATTTCGTATCCGACGACATTCAGAAGGAACTGGTTGCGGCGGCGGCAACGCCTCCCTTGCAAAAGATCGGTTACATCGACTCGCTCGGCAGCGGCATTCCCGAGCTGAAGGGGAAAAATGTAAAAGCGCTCGTTCCGCCGAACTACGGGGAAATGAATGTGAAGGATCAATATTATATCGCCGCAAGGGCGGAGCTGATCGCCTCGTTCAACCAGGCGGCCTCCGGCCAGAAGGACGTCAATACGGCGCTTCGCGAAGCGGAGGAGCGCGCGAACAAAAAGATCGAGGAACTGAAGAACAAGTAGCCTTCTTCCGCAGCGAAACGCCGGCAGCGGCCATCGCTGCGGAAGTGACAGCAGGAGCCGACCGGATCATCCATAGTTGAAGGAGTGATACGATGATGAAGCTTATTCGCGACGCTAAGACGATTTGGTCGATCTTGTTCCTGATCGTGCTGCTAGCCGCCGTTGTGCCCGGCCTGTATGCCGCCAATCAGGTTCCCGATCCGGACGCCTATCCGGAGGTGGAGCTGCTGGATGACCGCTTCGGGATTGCCTTGCCGCTCGGCGGCGGGGCGATTGCGGCCGACGGGCTGCTGAACGAAGCCGCATGGGCGGGAGCGCCCGGGATGGGCCAGTTCCGCACGTTTTACGACGTGCAGCCGGTGGAGCGCGATACGATCATGAAAGCCGTTTATGATGCCGGAAACTTGTATATTGCGCTGCAAAGCCCGCTCGGCTATGATGCGGCGCCGCAGGCGGAACGGGTATTTGTGCTGCTGGGCGCGCCGGATGACGAGTATAAGTACTACATGATTCCCGTCAACATCACGACCGACTCGCATCCCGTCTCGATCAACTTCAACAACTGGACCGGTCAGGACCCGCAGGACAGCCGGCAAACGTTCGTCAACCTCGTGTTAACTCAAAAGGTCGCGCCGGTCGTCGCGAAGCAGCCGGACGGCAGCTGGACGGCGGAAATGACGATTCCGTGGAGTGCGCTGGGCAGCCCGCAGCTTGCGCCGGGAACCGAATTGCGGCTGAATGCGGTCCGTTACTACGGGCCGGATTCCCCGCACCCGGCTAGCGCCTGGTCGCCGGTCCGCACATCGGCGCTGATCGACGACGACCGCAACCGTCCGCTGGCGCAGCGGGGATTCATCCTCCATGCCGGGATTACCAATGAAGGACGAATGGGCAGCCTGTATCTCGCCGGACCACCGATTCCCGATTCGGCCGGATTGGCGGAGCCGTGGCAGACGCAGCAGCCTCGCCTGAAGTTCAAAAGCTTCGGCGAGAAAGTGCTGATGTTCAAGAAGTCTAGCTTTCCTCAATTAAAGCATACCGAGCTGCGTCTCGTCTGGACGACTCCGTCCGGTGAACGAACGGTTCTGGACGATACGGCGCTGAGCAAGATCAAGTCCGATTATACGATTGAATTCTCACACCCTGCGCCGCTTGAGGACGGACAGTACCGGCTGCAGTTGACGGCCTTCCGACCGGGAAGCGGAGCCGTCAAGCTCGCAGACTTTTCATTCGACCGCAACAGTCTGATCCAGGCCGGCGAACAAATGTATCGCGTTCCGGCGCCGGGCGCTCCCGTCACGTCAGTCACCTACGCGCCGCCGTCTGCGGAAGTGCAGCAGTTGCTGCAGCTGATTCCGGACAAGGTCGGGTTTTTCGCCGCCGGCATTCCTCACAATACGCAGCTTGGATTCCGCTCGGCGAACTATACGTGGAGCTCTGCCAACCCGTGGAAGATTACGTCCGCAGATACGCAGAAGCTCGATTATCCGAACGAGCAGTATCCGGAGACGGATACGCTTACGGTAACGAACAAGCTGGGCCAGCAGGTGGAGTATCCGTATTATACGGACAGCTCGGGTAAGCGGTACTTTTTGTCCGCCCATTTGTGGCATTATCAGCGTCAGCATGCGGTGAAGCGGACCAAGGAACTGGCGGCGGCGGACCCGCTCGGCGCAGCGAGGCTGCTGTACCGGTTCAGTCAGGCATATCCCGGCTGGGTGCGGATTAACGATACGGTCTGGATTCAGTATCCGCTGGACGGCAGCGCCGCTCCGCCTTACCCGTATTTCGGCGGCATCTGGGAACGATGGACGCTGCAGGAGCTTGTCGCTCTGCGGCCGCTCGCCGACGCTTTCGCCGAGGTCGATAAAACGGACGCGTTCGAGCTGCTGAGCGACGAAACCGGAGTCGATGTCCGCAGCAAAATCGTAGACGGGATGCTGCTTCCGTCTCTGAAGGAAGTGTTCTCGTATCCGACCTTGAACCATAATATCGAATATTCGAACTGGATCGGCCTGATCCAGCTTGGCAAAGCGCTGAAGGAGCCGCAATACATTCATGAAGCGGTGAAGCGGATGGCCGATTTTGCCGAGAGCGGATTTTATATGGACGGATTCTGGAAAGAGATTACGTTGTCCTATCACAATCAGACGAGCAACGGCCTGCGCGGTACGACCGGTTACGCCGCCGGATGGACGGACCCTCCCGGATATATATCCTCCATCACCGGACAGCGGTTCGACAACTTCGATCCGTCCGTATCGGTGCCGCAGCTCGGCGCCTTGCTGAACGTACCGAATTTGCTCGCTTATCCGAACGGTTATTATTATCCGATCAACGACACATGGGCGTTCCAAAAGGCGACGGCGCCGCAAAACGTTTCGTCGCTGCTTATGCCGGGGGCGGGCATCGCCAAGCTGATCCGCGGACAAGGAGCAGCCCAGTCGCAGCTGTACATGACGTTCTCGCCGAAATACGGTCACGACCATAAAGATCCGCTCAACCTGGCTTTGTATGCGGAAGGCCAGGAGCTGCTTCCGGATATCGGATACACGCATACGTTTTACCGGCAATGGACGTTATCCACCTTGGGCCACAATACGGTCGTCGTGGACGGCAAGGATGCGTCGATCAAGGACGACGGCAAGCGGGGAGGGACGTTGTCCGCCTTCGTCCGGCTGTCGGCTTCGGGTGACGTGCAGGCGATGCGGGCAAACCAGGAGAACGCCTATCCGGGGCTGGACCATTACAGCAGGGAGCCGTGGTTCGTCGGGTTTGACGGGGCGGTCGGCGGGGAAGGGTACGTGCTTGACCTGTTCCGGGTTAGCGGGGGCGCGAAGCACGAGTATACGCTGAACGGCGACGCGAACCGCGATGCCGCGATCACGGCGGATGTGCCGCTTACGCCGTATGGTCCGTATCTGGTGGAAGGCAATCCGACGATCATTCACCCTGCCCAGGAGACCGACACCGGCGGAACGAGCGACAACCAGTATTACGGCTACATTTACGTACGCGATGTCCAAACCGCCGATGTGCCGGGAGGTTCCTATGAGCTGACGATGACGACGAGCAGCGGCAATGCCGATCTTGCGGGCATGAAGGTGTTCGGCTTCGCCGGGGCGGGCGACAACCGGTTGTTTATCGGCGAAGCGCCTTCGCTGAGAGCGACGCGCGTAACCGGCCTGAGCGCCGATACGAATGCGCAGGCCGTCGCCTATACGATGCCCAAATTCGTGCTGCGCAAAGAAGGCGCGGATCTGAGCAGTCAATTCGTTCACGTCATCGAGCCTTATGCCGGAGGAGCCGTACCGAAGATCGGGAATGTCCAGGTGTTACACTCGGATGCGGAGTCTAGAGAAGCGATCGTCGCCGTTTCGTACGGCAGCATCACGGACATTATTCTCAGCTCTCCGGACAACGACGGCCAGCCGCTGACGGCCGGCGATCTGACGATGATCGGCAAGATGGGCTTCATCCGGCTGGAGAACGGCGCCGTCAAGGCGATGTACCTTGCAGGCGGCACGCTGCTGCAAAAAGGAAGCGAGACGCTAAACGGCGAAGGCGTTTTCTCGGGGGACATCCATCACGTATTGAGCGCGCAGCTTCCGGGGGAGACGAACGGTTTCGTGACCCCGGCCATCGTACCGCCATCGGTTGCCGGACATTACATCGTGGTCGATCATCCGGATCAGACGACGCATGCCTACCGGATTACGGGGGTTACCCGCAACGAAGCGGCGGGCGAAACCGTTATCGCGGTCGACATGGACCCGGGTTTCGATTATACAAGTGAAGCCTTGACAGCCGACCGGCCTTCGCGCTTGCATTACTTCCCGGGGACAACATGGAACGGGACGCATACGTTACGGATTGACTCTGTTAACCGTCTAGCGCCGTAATGGGCCGGGAAGGGCAAGCCACCCCGATAAAGGGGCCCGGCTTGTCTGCAGCAAGCCACTGGTAAAAAAGCAGGAAGCCGCCGGTTATAGCCGGCGGCTTTGTATGTTTCAAGACCTCATTTCCCCCGGGGTGACACCCCAATATTTACGAAAGACGCGGATGAAGTAGCTGGTGTCCTTGAAGCCGGTACGCTCCGCGGTGGCGGCGACGGTCGAGCCGGCCAGCAGAAGCTCCTTGGCGAGCTTCATCTTTTTTTCAAGCACATAATCGGAGAAGGCGAGGCCGATAACATGCTTGAACTTGCGGCTTAAGTAGGAGGAGCTGAGATGGAGCCGGTCGGCGACCGCTTGCAGCGACAGCTCTTGGTCGATCTCGCTCATGATGATGTCCGTCGCCTGACGGACGATGCCGTGTGTATCGCCGCGGCGCTTGCCGTATTCGATGAGGCGCGCCGCGATAAAGGCGAGCGAACTGTAGGCATCCTCCGCATTGTCGGGCGGTTGAAGCCGGGTACGGAGATGAGGGTCGCCTCCGGCGATCTCGTGAAGCGTCCCTCCTTTCCGTTCGGCCGTTCTGACGAACAGGCCGTTCATGGCGAGCCAGTGCTCCCGCACGTCTTCAGCCGAGTCTGATTCGGCCGTCCGTACGGCCCACCAGCGTTCGAGCGTGGACAACGCCTTGGCCTTACTCCCCGTCGCCAGCCCGACCTCGATATCTTTCTCCAGTTCGCCCGCCGTTCGACGGTCGCTGTTCGGTCCGGGTGACGAGCACTGCCGTCCGGACATCCGCTGAACTTCGCGGCCGTCGGAGCGGACGATTTCGAGCCGGAGCGAAGCCGGACGTTCCGCTTCACCGGGAACGTGCAGCCGAAGCGTACCGGTTTTTCTGTAGTACGACCAGGAAGCCGAGGGCGGTTCCTTGTGTGAGCCGTTCGTCTCGCGCCATGACTGGCCGTCGACCTTGACGGCCGATGGTTTGTCAAGTGTATGAAGGACGACGTCCCACGACCGACACTCGGGCATATCGGGATAGCGGCCGGCGCGAAGCCCGATCTCGACGCTGAAGACGCGCCCGTCGTCCCGGCAGAAGATGCTCGTCACAGCCATTTCCCCGCGCAAGTAGCCGTACGTCAGCCCGTCGTCCTCATACAGCGTACATTCGCCGGCGCCGCCCGGGTACAGGTGCAGCTCCAGCCGGTCGGCCGGCCGCTGCCCTGCATACCCCATATCCGGCCACATCGGCACGATCGCCCCGGCGCGGACGAAGAGCGGGCCGCCGGCATGCTTGGGGAGGCGGTACGGGATCTCGGCCGGGCCGGTGAACTTTTCCCCGGTCCAATAGTCGTACCATTCCCCGGCTGGCAAGTATACCCGGTCGGTAAATACCGCGACCAGGAAGGCATCCCCGAACATGTATTGGTTTTGCTGCTTGACGGCGTGCGGATCGTCGGGAAAGACGATCGGCATCGCCCTGGCGATCGGCAGTCCGGTGCGCGAAGCGACGTGAGCCGCGGAATAAATGTACGGCAGCAGCCGGTAGCGGAGCCTGGCGTACGTCTTGAACAGCCGCAGCAGCTCCGGGTCGAGCAGAAGAGGGTGCCGCCAATACGCCCAGCTGTTCACCTTCGACCAAGGCTGAAAAAAACCGAAGTGGATGCCCGCGGCGGTGTGCAGCTCCATATCGACGGCCATGTGCGGGATGCCGGAGAGTCCGAGCCCGAGCACGGACAAGTGGCCACGCGTCCTTCCGCCCGACCAGAGGGCGGCATATTTCTGAATGCCGGTATAACCGACAGGCGTATAGATCATCGGCCGTTGTCCGGTCTGAGCGGCGAAGCCTTCCCGGATCGAGCGGCCGACCAAGGTTGACTGCGGTAAGTTTTCCGCGTCGAGAGCACTGTCGTCCGCAGCAACAGGAACGTTCGCCATTTCCCGGACCGGTATTTTGGTGCACAGGTTGAAGCCCAGCACGCCTTGAGCGACAAACGGCTTCAAAAAATCGTACCAGTCCTCGGGCAAATTGCGCTGCTGCCCCGCTTCGCCGTCGTCCTGCAAATATAGACCGAGGGTCAGTTTGAATCCGGCTGTGCGCAAAGCGCCCATAAACGTGTGGGCGCCTTGCGGCAGCCACTGCGGATTGTAGAAACGGTCCGGGTGCCAATCGACGGGTGCGTCGTAATCGAACGGCCGGTCCATCCAGGTCGGCTCCAGGCCAATCATATCGCACGGAATGCCTTCCCGCCGGAATTTCAGCGCATCCTCGAGCATATCGCGGGCCGTCGTCTGTTGGTTGCAGTTGTAAGCAAGCCCGTAAGCCCAGACGGGGAGCAGCGCCGCGGGGCCGGTCAGCTCCGCGTACGTCTGCAGCAATCCGGCAAGCCCGTCGCTTGCGAACAGGTACAACGCCAGCTCCCCGCGACTTCCGCGAATCCGCACAACATCCGGCGAGGAGCAGCCGACGTCGAACTCATGCCGGCGGTCGGTATCCATCAGCAGCCCCCACCCTTCGCTTGACAGGAGCAGCGGGATCGGGGCGTGCACCTCCTTGCCGACATGAAAGCAAATTGAAATTTTGCAGCCCCGTTTCATTAGAGGCGTATCGTGCTGGTCGCCCAACCCGTATATGCGTTCTTCTGCAGCAAGCGCAAATTGCGTTTCGAAGCCGTCTTCGGACGTTCCGGCAGCAGCGCCGCCGGTACCGGCGGCCGTCCCGCAGCCAACGCGAGGCGGGCAGTTATGCCGGGTGAGCAGCGTTCCAGCTGCGCCGTACAGCGACAGTTCTCCGGAACGGCGGTTGATCCGGATAGAGGCCGAGTCCGTGCTCACGTCTATTTCTTCGACTCGCGTTTTCGTTTCCCAGCATACCGGCGAAGGGGAAGGGGCGACAACTCCGAGACGGGCCAGCGGAGCGGGCTCCTCGAAACGGCCCGTCCGATTCATCCGGACATGAAACGTATGCGGCGCTATCGGTTCGATGCGCAAGTGTAATCCGGTCGGGGTTTGTACGACTACAGCCGCGCGGGTGCTGCTCACAGAAACGCCTCCTCTGATGCGCCGTAAGAAAACGGGAGCTATCCAGCCTAAAGTTTACTATATTCTAGCACATTTTTTTGACCTCCAGGGATTGCTGCCGTATACCGGACCAGGATCATATGAACTTCATGACCTTGGACGGTATTCTCATGACTTTTGGTGCGAAACGGTATTTTGATGTCCTTTAATGGACGATTCGGCAGAGCGGGAAGACGCTGCGTCCATAAGTAACGAAAATCCGATATGAAGTCATGAGGATTTCTTGTTGGCGAAAAAAGCGGACCGCTATAATCAAAGCTGTGGGCAGGCGAAAACGTTGTCATTTCTTTGCGAGCTACCTGCTCCGCAAATAAGCAGTTGAGAGGGGCATGTCGAGTATGAGAGGAACGAATAAAAGGTGGCTTGGCGCGGCGGCGATGTCGGCAATGTTGCTGTTGGCCGCTTGCGGCAAAGAAGGAGGCGGCGGGGGCGCAGCCGGGGAGCCGGTCCCGCCCGGCGAAACCGGAAAAACGGCGGAGGCGGTCGATCCGAACAAAGAGGTAGAGTTGACCGTATATTCGCTGCTTGGCGGCAATTACGAAGGATTTATGAGCTCGGAGGGGCAGTACATTCAGAAGAAGTATCCGAATTTCAAGTTCAACTATATGCTGCCGGGGACGGGGACCACTCTGCGGGATATCGTCGTGGCAAAAACGCCGATCGATATTATCATTTCTTCTCCCGACCTGCAGCAAGTCATCGACGTGGGTCTCGATTCGGATATTTCCGATCTGATTAAGAAGCACAACTACGATCTGAGCCGGTTTATCCCGGTCACGATCGATATGATGAAACAGTTGGCCGGCGGCAAGGTGCTCGGACTCCCCGGCCGAGTGAGCTCGTATACGCTGTATTACAACAAGGACTTGTTCGACAAGTTCGGCGTACCTTATTTGAACGACAAGATGACGTGGGAAGACATATTGGAAACGTCGAAAAAGCTTACCCGGTCCGACGGCGGCATGCAATATTACGGCTTCGCCGCAGATATTATCGCGCTGCTTGATATGAACGAGCGTGCACCCCAATATGTGGATGCGAAAACCTTGAAGGCCACGTTGAACAGCGAGTACTGGAAACAAAAGTTCGACCGGACCGTGCCGCTGTTCACCATGCTTCCGGATATTCCGGACCCCGCCTTGCTGACGAGCCTAAGCAAGTCGAGAGATTTATTCCTGAAGGAAAAGCGGGCGGCGATCTTGCTCGGCATCAACGATGCCGGCGTTCGGGCGGCCAGCGAGAAATGGGATCTGAACTGGGAGATCTCGCCGTTTCCCGCCTTCAAAAACGCGCCGAAGGAAGGACCGCAGCCCAGCACGCGCTATTATTTGATCGCAAACGGCAGCAAGCACCGGGAAGAAGCGTTTGCGGCGGTTACCCAGCTGCTCTCAGACGACATCCAGCGGGATCAGGTGAAAAACGGATTTACGCCGCCGCTGCAAAAGGCCGACTATATGGACTTGCTCGGCAGCGGCATTCCGGAGCTGAAAGGAAAGCACGCCAAGGCGCTCGTTCCGCCCAACTACGGTGAAATGAATGTGAAGGACAAGTACTACATTGCGGCAAGGGCTGAGCTGATCCAAGCGTTCAACGAAGTCGTCGGCGGCCGGAAGGATACGAATACGGCGCTCCGGGAAGCCGAGGAGCGGGCGGACAAAAAAATCGCGGAGCTGAAAAACCAATAACCCGTACAGTAGAGGGGGAGGCCATGTGAATGTTGGCAACCGGAATACCCGGCGCATGTGGGCAAAGCTTCTCATATTGGCAATATTGGCCGCGGGCCTGCCGATCGGCGGTTACCCGGCAAACGGTATGGTTTACGGAGGCAGCCGCCAGGCGGAAGGCGAGTCCGCCTTCGCTGCAGAAGGGGGCGTGCGAATGAATCGGGACGGAACGACTTTGAACTTGGGGGAGCAACAGAGGACGAATGGCGGCGGCGCAGAGCCGCATCCCCCGGCGCTTGACCGGATAGCCGCAGTCTTCCCGCCGGAGAACCAAGGAGCATCCTCGCTGGACATC
This sequence comes from Paenibacillus sp. MAH-35, assembly GCF_058135425.1. Classification (NCBI taxonomy): domain Bacteria; kingdom Bacillati; phylum Bacillota; class Bacilli; order Caryophanales; family Paenibacillaceae; genus Paenibacillus; species Paenibacillus sp. MAH-35. The sequence continues at coordinate 136,943 of NZ_JBYUPU010000008.1, read as the reverse complement.
GTGTTAGGCGGACAGGCGAATGCGGTTGTGGTCGTCGACGATACGGTTTATCCGGACGAGACGGCCCCCGGACCGGTACCGAACGGTATTCGCGGGTGGACGCAAGCGTACGGGACCGGCAACATTGCCGTGACCGATGCCGTCAGCCATACGGGCAATTACAGCCTGCACTTCAACGATGACGACGGCTCCGCCTACGGGGTGTTAAGCGATCTTGTCGAGATCAGCGGAGGCGAAACCTACACCGTCTCTGCGATGGTGTATCGCGAATCAGGCGACGATCCGCAAATCTTTATCCGGTATTACGACCAGAACAAGGCGCGTATCGGCAGCCAGCCCTGGCTCCGGGTAACCGGAACCGGCGCCTTCTGGACCGAGGCGTCCGTAACGGGGACAGCGCCCGCACAGGCCGCTTATGCCGCTGCGGGACTTTATACCGGTATCCCGCAGGCAACCGTTTATTTTGACGATATCCGGCTGAGGTCGGTCATCGGGAACGATGTGCCGCTGGCCAATCCGGGCTTCGAACCGCTAACTCCGGTCAGGAGGGGTCCGGCCGAAACGTTGGTCGACTACGTGCGGAAATCGACGGGCGCGCTTCTGCCGATCATGACGGAGCCTGAATACAGTGCCGGGGCTGGCGGGGGCGGCGGGCCAGACCAAGTCGTCATTCGTATCGGCACGACGGATAGCGTCTACGGAAACGCGCCGGCGCTTGATGCGCTGCTCGCCGACTTGGACGGCGACGGGTTCGTTATCTACCCGCAAGGCCAAACGGTTACGATCGCCGGTACCACCGTCTGGGGGACGATGAACGGCGTATATAGTTTTCTGGAACGATATGCCGATATTCGTTGGCTGATGCCGGGGCCAAACGGCGAGGATGTGCCGCAAATAAGCGACTTGTCGGCGGAACGGACCATCGTCCGGGAACAACCGGCCTTCGGATTCCGGGTGTTTAGTCCGCTGCACGGGAAGCCGGACAACGGTGCGGATGTGTACCAGCAGCAACACCTATGGGCGCAGCAAAACAAGCTGCAAGGGTTTTATAACGCTCCCGTCAGCTTCCATCACAATATGTACAACCTGTTTGCGGTGTCCAAATTCGGGGCGACGCATCCGGAGTTTTATCCGAACGGGCAGCCGCCTGCGGCGAATTCGATCTCCGGATGGCAGCCGTGCTTCTCGAATCCGGATACAGTGGACGCGGCCGTCGTGGAAATTTTGGCATATTTTCAGAACAACCCGGATGCGCAGTCGTACTCGCTCGGGATCAACGACGGGAACGGTTACTGTGAAAGCGATCCGATCCCGGTCTACTACAATTGGGTCAATCAGGTCGTGGAGCGGGTGTTGGCCGTCTACCCCGACAAATGGTTCGGTCTTCTCGCCTATCAGTCGGTCATCCGTCCGCCGTCGTTTCCGCTGAACCCGCGCGTCATTCCTTTTCTAACCAAGGACCGGATGGCTTGGGTCGATCCGGACGCCAAAACTCTCGGCTACGCGGAAGAGGAAAGCTGGCTGCAGGCGGCCGGCCAGATCGGCTACTACGATTACATTTACGGCAGCCCGTATCTCGTTCCCCGCGTGTACCCGCACCAAATGGCGGAAACGCTCCTGCATGCGCGCGAGCAAGGAATCGGCTCGTATTACGCCGAGCTGTATCCGAATTGGGGCGAGGGGCCGAAGGCGTGGGTGGCGTCCAAGCTGCTCTGGAATCCCGAACAAGACGTCGAGGCGCTGCAGCAGGAATGGTATTCGCGGGCGGTCGGCGTGACGGCGGCGACGTATCTGAAGGTATATTACGAGCATTGGGAAAACTTTTGGACGCAGCGCGCCATCCTCGAGCCGTGGTTTTTGCCCGGCACCATCTATCAAAACTTCGCCGACCCCGGTTATTTGAACGCGGTCACGGAGGAGGACATCTCTGACAGCCGCGAATGGTTGGAAGCCGTTGTCGCCGCTGCGGAAACGGCGCCGCAGAAGGCCAGGGCCCATCTGCTCCTTCGTGCCTTCGAATATTATGAAGCGTCCGCTCTGAGCTATCCGCGGATTGGCGAACGGCCGGCAGACACGGCTTCGGCGCTTGCCCTCCTGGAGCATTCGGTCGAGCTGTTCGGGGAGCGGATCGAGATGGCCGGGAAGCGGTTCGCGCTCCTGGACGATTTCAAGTCGAATCCGGCCCTTCTGCAGCAGATGGATGCGAGAAAGTTCAATCAGCTCATCTGGTCCGGTTGGAATGCGCCGGAGTTTTGGACACTGGTCGATTACATGAGGGAGCAGGAGAATACCGGCGGGCCGGTGCGGCTTCGGGCGTCAGAGCTGGCCGCGACGCATCCTTCGCCCGAGGGCAGACAGTACGCCGCGCTGATGCTGCAGGCATTGTCCCTTCCGTCGGCGGTGCAGAATCCATCCTTCGAGGACGGCGACGAGGCGGCTCCGCCATGGGAGCTGCTGTCGCGTTCCACATCGACCCGTTCCGTTCGGCGGGCGGAAGGGACGGCCTTTACCGGTACAGTCAGCATGGAGGTGTACGGGAAAGGATGGGGCGGCCCCAGCCAGGTAATCGCCGTAGAGCCCGGGCTGGCAAGCATGAGCTTCCGTTACCATATTCCGCAGGGCGGGAACACGGCCGGTAGCATCCAATGGGGCTTCGATCTGCTTGACGACCAGGGAGAATGGATCAACTTCAGCACGGTGCGCTCCCCGGTCACTTCTCTTGCGGATGCGGAATCTCAATGGCTGGAGGCGCGTCTGGACGGAGAAATTCCGCAGATCCTCAGCGGTAAGCAGGTCCGGCAAGCACGATTGATCGTCCTTGTATCCAGTATCGAGCCTGTCGAAGTGTACATCGACGACGTCGAATTTTACAGCATGGCCAAACCATAGCTCTTATTGGTGCGAGTGCCCGCCCGCAGTTTTCCATGTGAGACTGCAGGCGGGCTTTTTTTTGAAAGATCACACCGGAAAGTTCAAGTTCTCCACTGTGGTAAAGCGGAGAAAGGGCCATCTTCCTTGCCGAGTCAGCGAATGTCGCGAGCCGTTCTTCATGGCGGTCGTTTGGATGTTCTGCCCGCTTTAAGGCCGGGGAAGGAAACGGATAGGGGCGGTTTGCAGCCTCTATTTTGTGCGAACCTGCACGAATGGAGGAAATAAGAGCGGTTTGAAGCTGCTAAAATCGGCAAAAAGGGTGCATCCGTCACGAGTTAACTGAAATAAGGGGTGCTGACCGCCCTAGTTCGTTTCGTTTTATGGAAAAAGCCCAAAATAGGGGGTGTCAAAGACCCTTATAATGGTTTAGAACCCGCGTGCATCCGTTTTGGAAAAGGCGAGGGGGAAGGTGAACCCCCAACCCCAACCCCAACCCCAACCCCAACCCCAACCCCAACCCCAACCCCAACCCCAACCCCAACCCCAACAACCTTCTCGCTAGAGAGATGTTTCGGGCCCAATCTGGAGGCGAGAGGGTCTCCATACATTTCATCAACGCGCGATTGGAGCCAAGACAATCGTTCCTCTTATGCACAACATATGAGCTTGCACGTCAAACGAGCGTCCGGATGCATGTTCTGGACGTCTTTTTATAAACCGTGTCCCAACGCAAGTGCCGTTGCATCGTTATAGTCTTCGCCTATCGGGTCTATAGAAATTATATCTTGGAGCAATGAAGGACGACGTGGTATGATCGTAACAAAGATCGGAGAGGTGAATCCTATGGCAAAGAGAACATTGTTCGAGAAAATTTGGGACAATCACGTTATTTATCAGGAACAAGGAAAACCGAGTATCATCTACATCGACCTTCACCTGGTGCACGAAGTTACGTCGCCTCAAGCGTTTGAAGGGCTTCGCCTGGCGAACCGCAAAGTACGCCGTCCGGACCTGACATTCGCCACGATGGACCATAACGTACCTACAAAAGACCGGTTCAATATCAAAGATCCGATCTCCAAGCAGCAGATCGACACGCTGTCCAAAAACTGCGCGGATTTCGGCGTTATGCTGTTCGACCTGAATCACGTCGACCAAGGCGTCGTCCACGTCATGGGTCCTGAAGTCGGTCTGACTCATCCGGGCAAAACGATCGTTTGCGGCGACAGCCATACTTCGACGCACGGCGCTTTCGGCGCGCTTGCGTTCGGGATCGGAACGAGCGAAGTCGAGCACGTGCTCGCTACCCAATGCTTGCAGCAGTCGAAGCCTAAGACGATGGAAGTTCGCGTTGTCGGCAAGCTGAAGCCGGGCATTACCGCGAAAGACCTTATTCTCGGCATCATCGCCAAATACGGCACCGATTTCGCTACGGGATACGTTATCGAGTATACGGGCGAAGCGATTCGCGGCTTGACGATGGAAGAGCGGATGACCGTCTGCAACATGTCCATCGAGGCGGGTGCGAGAGCAGGGATGATCGCTCCGGACCAGACGACGTTCGATTACTTGCGCGGCCGCGACTATGTGCCGCAAGGCGAAGCGTACGATGCAGCCGTGGAAGAGTGGAAGAAGCTCGTAACGGATGAAGGCGCTGAGTTCGATACGGTTGTCGAGTTCGACGCCGAGTCGCTGATCCCGCAAGTTACTTGGGGAACGAGCCCGGGTATGGGCACGGACGTTACGGCGCTTGTCCCGGACCCGAAAGACATGACGACTGAAAATGATCGCAAAGCCGCTGAAAAAGCGATCGAATATATGGGGCTGACTCCGGGCACTCCGATGACCGAGCTGAAAGTGGACCGCGTCTTTATCGGTTCCTGCACGAACGGCCGGATCGAGGATTTGCGCGCGGCTGCCGAAGTCGCCAAAGGCTACAAGGTTGCTTCGCACGTTAATGCGATTGTCGTACCGGGGTCCGGACGCGTGAAGCTGCAAGCGGAGAAGGAAGGTCTGGACAAAATTTTCTCCGATGCAGGCTTCGAATGGCGCGATGCGGGCTGCAGCATGTGTCTGGCGATGAATCCGGACGTACTGAGCCCGGGCGAGCGCTGCGCGTCGACGTCCAACCGGAACTTCGAAGGCCGCCAAGGCCGCGGCGGACGTACGCACCTGGTGTCGCCGGCGATGGCCGCGGCAGCAGCGATTGAAGGACGTTTCGTCGACGTCCGCGACTGGAAATTCAAAGTCGAAGCGGGCGTTTGATCCAAGGCGACAACCGATAAGGAGAGGGTAACCGATGGAAGCATTTAAACAGCATACCGGTCTCGTAGGTCCTGTGGACCGGGTTAATGTCGATACGGACGCAATTATTCCTAAACAATTTTTGAAGCGGATCGAGCGGACCGGCTTCGGCCAGTTTCTGTTCTTCGAATGGCGCTTCGACGAGCAAGGCAATGTGAATCCGAACTTCGATCTGAACAAGGAGCGTTATGCCGGTTCGTCGGTGTTGATCTCCCGCGCCAACTTCGGCTGCGGATCGTCCCGGGAGCATGCTCCATGGGCGATCATGGACTACGGCTTCAAAGTCGTAATCGCTCCGTCGTTCGCCGATATTTTCTATAACAACTGCTTCAAAAACGGCATTTTGCCGATCAAGCTGAGCGAAGAACAGGTGGAAGATCTGTTCCAGCGTACGGCTGCCAACGTCGGCTACAAGCTGAACGTCGATCTGGAGAACAAGACGATTACGGACGGACAAGGTCTCAGCATCGCGTTCGATCTGGACGAACACCGTCGTCAATTCCTTCTGCTCGGTCTGGACGATATCGGCCTGACTTTGCAGCATGAAGACCTGATCTCCGCTTACGAGGCGAAGCGCGCCGCGAACTAATCGGCCGTCATGCTTTAAGCAAATTTCTAGTCTAACTAACTGAATCCGGCATTCAGCCTGCCCGTACGGACCTTACCAGGAACCGGCGGGCTTCTTGTTTTTGACAGACTGTTTCTATGAAACTGGTGAATCTTCCAACTTATTAACTTAGTGTAATAGACAGCCTCCGCAGCTGGAAATGAAAGCGAAATTCGGCGAAGATCGGCAAAAATCGGAGCGTTGCCTCTCTTTTTGGCTGTTTCGCAACTTTTTTGTCCGCTGAATCATCTTTTTTGTATTTTTATCGCAACTTTTGCTAGTTTTGCGGCGTCTATACGTATGTCTAACATGGCAAATCTATGCAGATTGCTGTCCGAATTTCCCGTTTGATAGAGGAAGGACGCGATCTGCCGCGGATGGGCCGGAACGGCTACGATACCGAATGAACGCAGAGGTGAACGATGAAGTACGTAAAAGTGTTGCTGCCGGTTTTGTTGGTCGCCCTAATGTTTATGATTCCCGTCCAGGCTAACGCCGCGGACAACCCGATCCAATTGTACCTGAACTCGAAGAAGCTGGAACCGGAGGTGCCGCCCAAGATCATTGGCGCCGGAGTTACGGTGGTTCCCGTCAGAATCGTCTCGCAGGAGCTTGGGGCCAAGGTCGATTGGAACGATCAGGAACGCAAGGTAAAGGTAGAGCAAGGCGAGAAAGTGATCGAAATGAAAATTGACGACAAGGTCGTCAAGGTGAACGGGAAGAGCGAAGAGCTCGAAGAAGCCCCGATGATCGTAGATGGGAATACACTGGTACCGATCCGGTTTATTGCCGAACAGCTAGGCCTAATGGTCGGCTGGGATCAGGTGACCCAGTCGGTTATGTTGTTTAAGCTGGCGCAGGAGTCGACCGAGACCGGTAAGGACGGACAAGCCCCCGAAGGTTCCAACGATCCGAATAGCGGCGGAGATACGTCCGGCAAACCCGGAGAAGGCGGCAAGCCGCAGGAGCCGTCTGGCAACGGGAATGGCAGCGGCAACGGTAACGGTACGTCCGGAAGCTCCGGAGACGGTAAACCGTCGACTGGTACGTCAGGAAGCGGCGGCTCAGAAAAGCCTTCGGATACCAAAAAGCCGGAAGGCGGCAGCTCTGCCGAAGAGAGCGTCCTTGCCGTTCTGACGAAGCTGGAAGCGGTAAAGGACGAGATAGTTATTCAAACGAGCGCGGCCGTGAAGCCGGCATCGTTTACACTGAGAGATCCGTTCCGGATCGTGATCGATTTGCCGAATACGGGACTCGGTTCATTTGTGAAGCCGGCCGGCCCGGGTCAAGTGGTGGAAGTGCCGATTCAGCATCCGAAAATTGACAAAGTTCGCTATGCCCAATTTTCCGACAATCCGTCAACGGTACGTATCGTATTCGATATGAAGCAAAATTCCGATTACCATTTAACGGAAAATAAAACGACCAAGCAATGGTCGATTTCCTTTACGGACAAGCAGTTCAGCGTCGTAATTGACGCCGGTCACGGCGGGTCAGACCCGGGCGCCGGCTCGATAAATTCGCGAAGCGAAAAGGATTTTACACTAGCGGTAGCGAATAAAGTGTACAAGCTGCTGCAAAAAGTGCCGTCCATCAAGACGATTATGACGCGTAAGGACGATACATACCCGACGCTTCAGGAGCGCGTCGATTTGGCCAATAGCGAGAAAGTCGATCTGTTCGTCTCGATTCACGGCAATTCCTTCAAGTCTTCGATCAGTGGAACGGAGACGTATTATTCCCGTCCGGACAGTCTGGCGTTTGCCAATATTATGCACCGTCACGTGATCGCAGCGGCAGGGCTTCCCGATCGCAGCGTCCGCAAGTCGGATTTCAAAGTGATCCGCGAGACGACGATGCCGGCTGTATTGCTCGAGATCGGGTATTTATCCAATGAGAATGACGAAGCCCAAATGTACAGTCAGCAGTTTCAAGATAAAGTGGCCGAAGCGATCGTGGCCGGAATCAAGGAGCAGCTCCAGATCGGCGGCGTAACGGGCGTCAAGAAGGCGGTCGAGTCCAATAGCGCGAATACGGCGTCAGGGACCGGCGAGACGGACAAGTCGAATCCGGTTAAGGCGGCGGCGCCGGGTACGGACAAGGCGGATACTGCCAAATCGGACGGAGCGAAGGCGGATACGTCTAAGCAGAGTACAACGACATCGGATACATCCAAGTCCGATGCGTCCAAGTCCGATTCCACCAAATCCGATACGTCCAAAGCGCAAACGCAGACAGCTGACAAATCCGCCCAATCCGATTTGAAGGCGACCCAATCCGTCAAATAATCGGACACGGCGAATTGCCGGTAATACGTACGAAGAAAACTTTGCTTGCAGCAAAGTTCGGTAATGCTTACGAAGAAAACTTTGCCTCCGGCAAAGTACGGTAGTGCTTACGAAGAAAACTTTGCTTGCAGCAAAGTTCGGTAATGCTTACGAAGAAAACTTTGCCTCCGGCAAAGTTCTTGGGAGTGATTCGATGAAGCGAAGATTCGGTTACAAGCACATACTTCTCGGTTTAACCCTATCGATTGCCGTGACCGGCTGCGCCAACACGAAGCCAAACAATCCGACAAACGAAACCCAGGGCGGCGGAACCCCAGTCGAGACTCCGGCTGCCAAGCAATTAAAAGTCAAAACGTTTTACACGGACGACAATCTCGACAAGCTGTTCGAGCGGGAAGCGAACATCACGTATACGGCTGACTCCGATAAGTACAAGGCGGCTCTGGATGCGCTGAAGACGTCGCCGGATGCGAAGCTGTTCCCGCTGAGCAAAGGAATTACTTACCGTTCGGCCAAGCTGGACAGCGGAAATCTGACGATCGATCTGTCCATCGCAAGCGACGGAAGGCTCGGCGCTCCGGGGGAAGATTTGCTGGTCGAATCGATCCGGAATTCCATGTTTCAATTTACGGAAGTCAAAACGATCGAAATATTGGTGGACGGGAAAAAGACGGAAAGTATGATGGGTCACGTCAGCCTCCCGCATCCGATTAAACGGAACTAACGCATAGGGAACACACGGGACAAGCATGGGAATTAGCGGAGGGAGAAGCGGTATGAAGCGCAAGATGAAGAAAACTTTGAAGCAGGCGGTCGTATACTCCATCGTATCTACGATGGTGTTGGCTGCTCCCGCTTATGCGGAGATTAACGACAATAAGACGAATACCGGGACATCGCAGTCAAGCAGCAATTCGAATACCAATTCGAATACCGGTTCGAATGCCAACTCCAACATACGATTGGGCTTCCCGGACGTGCCGTCCAGCCATTGGGCGATCAAGCACGTATCCAAGCTGGCCTTAATCGGCATCGTTCAGGGGGACGACCAGGGCAAGTTCAATCCGGAAAATTCGGTCAATCAGCAGGACGCGATCATTATGGCGATCCGGATGATGGGCTTCGAGAAGGAAGCGCTCGACAACAAAACGACGATCGCGCTGCCGTTCGAGGATGTCCGTACCGATGCGCGCCCTTATGTCGCATACGCAATCAATAAAGGGCTGATCGATCTTCAGGAAGAAGTGGCCGGGGGGATGAAGTGGGGCAATCAGGACGCTTCCCGCGAATGGGTAGCCAAAATTGTTATCCGCGCTGTCGGCAAAAAGCAGGAAGCGCTCAACAAATCGAACCTGCCTACCGGATTCGCGGACAATACCAGCATCTCCTCGTCGACGCTCGGCTACATAAACGAAGCGATCTCACTCGGCATCGTCAACGGGTTCGAAGACAATACGTTCCGTCCCGAAGGCAGCGTAACGAGGGCGCAGATGGCGACCTTCCTGAGTAGAGCCGAGAAATATTTGGTGAATCCGTCCGATAAAGTGATGGTCGGCACGATTACGTCCATCTCCGGCAACCGGTTGACGATTCTGGAGAAAAACGGGCAAAAAAGAGACGTTCAGCTTCATTCGAACGCATCGTTTTATACGTTCAAGGACGATACGGCCAAGCTGACCTCCTCTGACGTGAAGCTGTACAACGAAGTGTACATTTTGCAAAATCAGGGTACCGCCTATTTCGTCGAGGTGACGAACGACGAGATCCCGATGTCCAGCATTACCGGCAAGCTGGTTAGCGTGAATATTAACGATTTGACCGCCTCGCTTGAAGTCGACGGCAAATATTATACATACGACCTCGCTTCCAATGTGACGATCCGCGATCTGAACGGGGCCGGAATCAGCCTTGGCTCGCTTCTGGAGAACTCCGTCCTTGAGCTGAAAAAGCACGCATTGATCGAGGACGCCAAAATATCGCAAATTATCGTAAAGCAGGTTCCGCTCAACAAAACGTTTAACGGCTCGTTCCAATCCTTCGATCCGGCTGCGCTGACCGTAACGGTTACCGACAAGGATACGGGTTTAATCGAGACTTACGAAATTTCCGACCGCTCGGCTTTCGTTCAAGGGGACAAATATTTCGATCCGGCGAATTTGTTCGAGGGTGACATCGTACGCGTTCAGATCAAGAACAGTGTGGTCATTTCCGTAGAGGTCGTTCAGCAGCTCGTGGAGAAGCGCGATCAGGGCAGACTCGTCACAGTAAGCGACGACAAGACGATTGTGACGATCCAAAAGACGGGCGACGAACTCGCTTCCTACAAAGTATCCGACCGCGTCATCGTACTGATGGAAGGCAGTCAGTTCGGTTCCGTCCGCGACCTGATGCCCGGCGACGATCTGAAGCTGGAAATCAATCAAAACAAAATCGACAAAATTGCAGTGCAAAGCCGGAGCATTCAAAACTTTACGCTGGCAACGGTACACGGCTATGATGCCGACACGAAGTTTTTGACCGTTATCGACGAGCTCGGCAAACCGATGATCTACAAGCTGACGGACAAAACCCGACTTTTGTTCGATAATAACGAGATTCCGCTCGCCAGCTTCCAGTCAAACTTCGTCAAGGGCAAACGAGTCAATATCGTCGCTTCCGAAGGTACGCTCTTGTCCGTTCAAGTCGCAACAAGAATGGAAGGCACCATCACCTCTGTAAGCTCTACTAGCGGGGATATTACGGTCAAGACGGCCAGCGGAGCCATCCAAACGTACAAAACGATGAGTTATGCCGGTGTGGATAAATACAGCTTGCCGAACGCGAAGCTGTCGGATCTCAGACAAGGCGACTTTGTCCGCGGGTTTTTCGATGCGACTCAGGAAACTGTAGTAGGGTTATCCGTACGGGAAAGCCTTATCGTCCATACCGTCTCCAAGGAAGCCGACGGCTCGCGGATTACGATCCGGGACAGCGCGGGCAATACTTCCTCGTATTCGATGTTCGGTATTCCGGTCCATCGGAACGGGCTGGCGGTAGGCGTGGCCGGTATCGCGGTGGACGAGCCGCTGCAGGTTACGTTTATCGGCAGGACGCTGGAGAACGTTCAAGCTCTCGATACGGTCCGCGGTAAAGTAACGGCCGTCGACGCCGCTTCCGGTAAAGTCACCGTCACGGATTACACCGGCATCTCCCGTGTCGTGGAGGCGGGTACGAGCGCTGTCGTCAAACACGGCGCCAATACGTACACGCTGGCCGCTCTCAAAGCGGATGACCGGGTGGAGATTGTGAAGGATACGGCGGGCGCCACGACGATCCGGATCATTACTGGCGAGCAGAGAGGCATTTATTCCTATGACGCCTCGACCCGCGAGATGACGTTCGAACGCCGCAATTTGAACGACAAGGTCAAATATTTGCTTCACGAAAAAGCTTATATCTCCCAGGGCACGCAGATCATTCAACCGACTGCGCTTAATCCGGGAGACCGGGTAACGGTTTATTTCGTGAACGACAAAGTTGTAGAAATCGCAAAGCCGTAACGAAGCGTTCACGATTGGATACGGTTAGCGTCGTCGGCAGCAGGCAAAAGCTTGCGCTGGCGGCGTTTTTGCGTGTAAAATGGACGAAACCGACTATCGGACAAGGTGGCGACAATCATGACGGGCAAAAGAGTGCGGCATATTCTCGACACGATCGCCGGGATGTATCCGGACGCCCATTGCGAGCTGCACCATTCCAATCCGTTCGAATTAACGATTGCAGTTCTGCTTTCCGCCCAGTGCACGGACGAGACGGTTAACAAGGTGACGGCCGATTTATTTCGCAAATACAACAAGCCGGAAGACTACATAGCCGTTCCGCTGGAGGAGCTGGAGCAGGATATTCGCCGGATCGGACTATTCCGGAACAAAGCCAAAAACATTCAAAGCTTATGCAGGCTGCTGCTGGAAAAATACGACGGCGAGATACCCCGCAAGCACGAGCAGCTCGTAGAGTTGCCCGGTGTCGGACGGAAGACGGCCAATGTGGTGATGTCGAACGCGTTCGACGTACCGGCCATTGCAGTCGATACTCATGTGGAACGGGTCTCGAAGCGGCTTGGGTTGGCGGAACTGGACGATACGGTGCTTCAGGTGGAGCAGAAGCTGATGAAGAAAGTGCCTCGCGAAGAATGGACGCAGACGCATCACCGGCTTATTTTTTTCGGTAGGTATCATTGCAAAGCCCAAAACCCGGGGTGCGGCGTATGCCCGCTGCTTGACAAGTGCGGCGAAGGCAAATTACGTTTAAAAACGGTCGTAAAGAGGAAATCTATAAAGTAGATGATTTTACCAGCTAAATAATCGAAGGTGGGAACCAGCATGAAATGCATAGCGGTGTATACAAACGACTTTGAAGTGTTTTCCGACATCTATGAGAAAGTCATCAGCACTCCTCTTGCCGAGAATGAGGAAAAAGAAGTAGAAGGCGTCATGATCAGTGAGTCCGGCGATGTGCCCGACCATTATATCGACCGGATGCGGATCAAACCCGATGTCGTCGTCATGAAAGTAAGAGACAAGGACATCACGATTTTGCAGCATGGCGAAGTGTTTGAAATATTTATACCCGAAACCGAAAATGTGGTACACTAGAAACCGGAGAAATTCGGTTTTTTCTTTTTCGGACCGTTATTTTTGACGGACGGGTCCGACATTTATAGCAGCTGTGGGGAGATAGGTTTATGAGTGCAGTAGACATCCGGGGGATGACCAACGCAGAGAAGTCCATTCGGGCGATCGGCAGAGCGATGGCCGAGGCCGGGGATCGCAATCATGCGGAGAAACTGGAGCAGCTTGCCGGCAAAGCGGCGGATCAGGCGCTGAATATCGCGTTTTGCGGTCACTTTTCCGCAGGGAAGTCAAGCTTGATTAATAAATTATGCGGGCATCAGCTCCTGCCTTCGAGTCCGATCCCGACCAGCGCCAACGTCGTGACGATTCAGAACGGACCCGCCGGAGCGATCGTCAAACATGCCGTCAAAGGCGGGGACAGCGGCGAATTTGCCGAGATCGAGCTGGACCGGTTGGACGAATATTGCAAAAACGGCGAGGAAATCGAATCGGTTCAGATTCGTTACCCGATTCCGTTCCTCGGAGAGCGGGCCGCCCTGCTGGACACGCCGGGCATCGATTCGACGGACAGCGCTCATATGATGGCGACCGAATCGGCGCTGCATATGGCGGACGTCGTCTTTTATGTGATGGACTATAACCACGTCCAGTCGGAGATTAACTTCGCCTTTACGAAAAGGCTGAAGGAATGGGGCAAGCCGCTTTACCTGATCGTAAATATGATCGACAAGCACCGCGAGCGCGAGCTTCCTTTCACGGAATACCGGGACAGTGTGGCCCATGCTTTCGAGAGCTGGCATATCGAGCCGGACGGCATCTTGTTTACTTCGGTGAAGCAGCCGGATCATCCGAACAACGAATGGGTGAAGCTGGCCCGGCTGATCGGTGACTTGAGCGGCATCGCCGATATGCTGCGGGACAACAGCCTGGCGAAGTCGGTCGTCCATCTGATCGGCGAGCATGGAGTATGGTTGTCGGAGCACAACGAGGCGGCGAAGACGGCGCTTCGCGAGCAGGTCGAGCGGGAGGGGGGCGAAGGTCTCCCGGAGCGTTACGAATCGTTGGCGGCTCGGATAGAGGAACGGAAGAACGCCGGGGAGAAGCTGCAGAACGAGCTAAGGAAAGAAACCGCTCATCTGCTCGAAAACGCCAATATTACGCCTGCGACTACACGCGATTTGGCTCATCATTATTTGCAAAGCCGGAAGCCCGGATTCAAAGCCGGGTTATTTGCACGCGCGTCTACGACCGCCAAAGAGATCGAGAGCCGGTTGAGCGCGTTCAGCTCGGACTTCGTGGAGAAGGTAGAGGCGAATATCGTCTGGCATTTACGCCAGCTGCTTATTCAAGCCGGCGAGCCGTATGGAATAGGTCCCGAGGCCGTCGATGAAGCATTAAGCCGCACGGTCCGTTCCATAGGCGAAGAGTGGCTGAGCGGGCAGGTTCAGGCGGGCGCCATCGCTTCGAACGAATATACGCTGAACTATTCGAGGCAGATCGCTGCCGAGGCCAAAACGATATTCCGCCGTGCCGGCTTCGAGCTGATCGATGACATCGTCCGGGTTTTATCGAGCCGGGCCGATCGCGAAGTATTCGAGCTGACACAGGAGAAAGAGCAGCTGGCAGAACGTCTGACCGCTTACCGCCAGCTGCAGGCGCTGGAAACCGAAGAGCGGCTGCACGCGGAATCGCTGCTGGCCCGTTTTCCGGAGCGGGGGCCCGATCTTGCCGGTAAGCTGCCGGACCCGCAGTCGTATGCGACGGATGGGACGGGGCAGGGAACGGCACAGGCTGAAGGAGCACACGGCTCTGCGTCTTCGTCGGGCGAGCGGTGGTCCGTAGCGCTTGGCAAGGAGACGGAGCAAGGTTATAAGGCTGACGGGAGCGGCGACGGCAGTTTCCGGGCGACGATGGCGCATACGGCTTCGAAGCTGAATGAGGCGTGCGTGCTTCTCGAGCCGATTCCTTCGATGCAATCGATCGTCCGGTCGATGAAGGAAAAGTCGGAACGGCTCTCGCAGAGCAACTTTACGATTGCGCTGTTCGGTGCGTTCAGCGCAGGCAAGTCGTCTTTTGCCAACGCGCTGATGGGAGAATCGGTATTGCCGGTATCGCCGAATCCGACGACGGCCGCCATCAACAAAATTATGCCGCCAACGGATGCTTGGCCTCACGGTGCCGTAAAGGTGCAGATGAAGTCAGCCGATGCGATCCGCGAAGACGTTTTGTATTCCCTGAACGTCCTGGGTGTCCAGGCGGCCGACATGGATTCGGCTTTGTCGCAGATCGACCGGTTGTCTCCGGATCGTGTAGGACCTAGCGGTAAGCCGCATTACACGTTCCTCAAAGCGGTCGGCAAAGGGTGGAGCGAAGCCAAGGATATCATCGGGACACAGCTTCGGGTCGATCTGGAGATGTTCCGCGCGTACGTGGCGGAGGAGAGCAAATCTTGCTTCGTCGAATATATCGAGCTGTACTACAGCTGTCCGCTGACCGATCAAGGGATGATTTTGGTCGATACGCCGGGAGCGGATTCGATCAATGCAAGGCACACGGGCGTAGCTTTTAATTATATTAAAAACGCCGATGCGGTCTTATTCGTAACGTATTACAACCATGCCTTCTCGCAGGCGGACCGGGAGTTTCTGCTGCAGTTGGGCCGGGTGAAGGACAGCTTCGAGCTCGATAAAATGTTTTTCCTCGTTAACGCGGCGGACCTGGCAGCCAGCGAACAAGAGCTGAACGGCGTCGTCGGCCACGTGGCCGACAATCTGCTTCGTTACGGGATTCGCAATCCGCGCATCTATCCGGTGTCCAGTCTCATGGCGCTGGACGGCAAGTTGCAGCGTGATGCGGCGCTTGCCGCGAATAGCGGAATCGTCCGGTTCGAGCGGGACTTCGTCCGGTTCGCGGTCGGCGAGCTGGCGGGCATCGCCGTCCGGTCGGCCGGACAGGAGCTGGAGCGTTCGGCTTCGCTGCTCGGACAATGGATAGCCGGGGCACGCGAGGGCGAGGAACAGCGGAAGCGCAAGCTGGAGATCGTCCGGGAATCCTGGAAGCAAGCGGCTGTGCTTCTGCAAGACTCGGATACGGCTGCGGAGGAGCGCGAGATTGGCAAAGAGATTCAGGAGCTGCTGTATTACGTCAAGCAGCGTCTTACGTACCGTTACGGCGAGCTGTTCCAGTACGCGTTCAACCCGGCGTCGCTGCGCGAGGATGCCGGGGCGATCCGCAGCTCGATGCGCGCGGCATGGATGGATTTGCTGCGGCTGATCTCTTACGATTTGTCTCAGGAGCTGTACGCGACTACGCTGCGGATCGAGAACCAGCTGAACCGTCTGGCGCAGAAAAGACAGGCCGACAAGATAAGCCAGATCAGCTCGCTTCTGGACGGATTCGAAGGAGGCAGCTACGAGGCGCTGCCTTTCCGGACGCCGAACGTAGAGGAAGCGATGGAAGCTTCTGCAGATGACAAGTGGCTTGCGGGTTTTTACAAAAACGGCAAACACTTTTTCGAGGGGCCCGGCAAAAGCCAGCTGAAAGAGGCGCTCGAGAAAACGTTGACCCAGCCGGTCGCGGATTATGCGGAACGTCACGGAGCGCTCTTCGAGTCCGAGTACGCCGCAGCATACAGGGAGCGGGTCGGCGCGGTTCAGGAGCGGCTCTACCTGCTGCTGAACGAGCATGCGGAAGGAATGGTGGCTGCGCTCGAGATGAAGGTCGATCTGGCTCGTCTGGCATCGACCCGGGAGAAGCTGCAGTCGCTTATGAATGCATAAGATTTGCCATTTGAGGGACGCTATCGCTATATGCGAAGCGTCTCTTTTGTGTAGAGGCGGGAACGGCTATGTGTTCAGCGAAACAGAACGTATTCTGCCCCCAAGAAAAGCTGGTTCTTACGAAGGATGGCTCCCCGTTCCATTTTCTACCGGATGTAAATTCGCGCGATGTAGGCCGTTAGAACCAAATGATGGAATTCATGTCGGATTCGTCCGCGAAGCCGCAACAATTGCCGGAATATGGCGTCTATATGAGTATGAAGGGAAGGGGAGCTTAGGTATGAAACGACGCACTTCCATCCGATATACGATGGTACTGACAGGAGCCGCATTGCTTCTGGCCGGATTGTCGCTATACGATTCGAGTAACCCGGAGTCTTCGGCGGCCCCTTCGTCGGAGCCCGCTATCCAGACCCCATCCGGCGATTCTCAGATGTTTGATCCGGCCTCGATTCGCCCAGGCGACCGGGTGGCGGGGATGACCGCACAGGAGATCCGGTCCGGCACGTATGGACTGCAGTCGGTCGCCGTTACGTTTCAAGGCACCAAGGAGATTAGCGGACGGTTTGAAGTGATGGATCTGGAAACACAGCCATATAACCCGGGAGACGTTATCTTTTATGTGGACAACAAGTCGGCGACCAGTCTGCCGAAGCCTATACGGTTTCACGAGGTGCCGAATCATTTCGTTTTGAAATTTGCCAATGAAACGGACAAGGCGAAGTTCGGTTCGGCCGGCTCGACGGGAACCGGTTCGATCGTCATATCGGATTACTTGGCCGTTTATGCCGATATTCTCGAAGGAACCTCGGACAAGGCGAGCTTGACCGAAGTGAAAGCGCTGAATGTGATTGCACCGAGCAGCCCGGAAGAGAATAACCCCGACTTTGATAAAGAGATGAAGCCGTTCCCGGTCTTGACGATAACACCGCAGAAGGCGCTCGGCAGTCCCGAACCGGTATACGAGTGGATCGAGGGCGTCCACCGGTCGTTTTATGGGCTGGCTTATAACGGCAAACGGATCAGCGAGGCGCAGCGCGAACGAGTCAAAAGCTGGCTGGCGGAGGCGTTTACAGACACTGCGACGGAGCAGTTGGCGGATTCGCACGTACCGGCCGTCGACGGCGGCTATTTAATCGTAGGCGGTTCTTCGGGACTGATTCCACCCGTAATTATTCAAAAAGTCGGCAGCATGAAGCTGGCGGAGCAAGAAGACGGGAGCTACTTGCTGACAGCCGACTGGATCGTGACCGGAGTAAGCGATGCGAGACTGATCTGCGAGCTGGAGTACGAGGATGGCCGCTGGAAAATCGGCACGTTCCATTATGAGATGATTTGACCGGACCTGGTTCCGGTTTTTTGTTTATTCGCGAAAGTGGATGCTTGTGCTTAACTTGACGAACCCGCTACGATCCCTCCCTTTCTTGCTTGAGCGGTTCGAGTCAGTTCGGGTTGGCCAAGCTGAACGGATGCAGCTGCACGCAGCAAAACGTTTATTTTGGAGCAGGACGGACGCTCCTCGTATAAGCTCGGTCTTGCCTGTGCTCGCGGCTCCCCGTATATCTGGACAGCCAGCAACCGGCGCGAAGACCGGATTCCGCCGTTTCGGGGACGTTTCGGGAGTCGGGCAGGAAGACCAAGAACAAGAACCAACTAAGAGCGGTTTGTAACCTCTATTTAGTCTGAAAACCGCATGGGCAAGAAAATAAGAGCGGTTGGAAGCTTCTATTATCCGCGAAAAGTAGGCTTACCGGGCCAATTGGTTAAAATATGCGGTGTAAACCGCTTCTATTCGCCTCGGATTCGGTAATATGCCGAAAATAGAAGCTGCAAATCGCTCTTATTCAGAATAGCTACCACAAGCGTACATGGATTGCCAAGCTCAACGCTCTTGTTTCACGGAAATGGGGGGAGCCTGTCCGCTTATCAGACAGCCCGGAGCAACGGCCGGGGCCTTATTCCAATGGACAAAATCCCATATTCCGGAAGCTTTGACCGGTATCTCTCGCCAGAATTCCCCGACATTTTCACCCAATCTTCACAACTTTCAAGAAAGCGCATCCATAGGTTCATAAAGCGATGATTCGGAAGAATCGCATGGATTCCTTCCCGTTTTCGTCTCTTTTTGTGGGTTTTAGGGTGATATTGATCGTTTTACCCGATTCGCCCGATTGCTCGATAGGAGGGATGGTGATAAGATTCATTAAGAAATTGGAAAGCGGCCGGCTGGGAGGGCGACCATGAACGTATTAAAGCAATTGAAGCAATTTTACTGGAAAGATCGTTACTTGCTGTTCGCATCGATTGTCTGTTTGATGTGTTCCACTGCACTCGGGCTCGTTTACCCTCATTTGCTCCGATTTCTGATTGACGATGTCATTAGGCAGGAGCAATATCAGTGGGTGCCCTATCTGGCGCTTACCGTTGTCGCCGTAGTGGCGGTCAAAGCGACCTTCGCTTTCCTGCACGGCTTCTCCGGAGGAAGACTCGGCAACCGCGTCGCTTTTAACATGCGCAACGCCTTGTACGAGAAGCTGCAATACTTGTCGTTTCAATATTACGACAGAGCCAAGACGGGCGATCTGATGTCTAGGCTGACGGCCGACTTGGAAGCGATCCGCCAGTTTATCGGATTCGGATTTGCGCAAATTTTGAACGTGTTCATCATGTTTACGTTCGGCACCATTACGATGCTCCTGATGGACTGGAAACTGACGTTGGTTACCTTTGTGACGATGCCGTTTCTCGTCTTCACCGCACTTCGTCTGGAGCGCAAAATTCATCCGGGGTTCCGGGCGATCCGGCTTGCCAACAGCAACTTGACGACGGCGGTACAGGAGAATATCAACGGCATGCGAACGGTCAAATCGTTTGCGCGCGAGCCTTACGAGGTGGATAAATTCACAGTCCGCAACGAGGAGTATAAAGGAAGCAACATTCATTTGTCGCAAACGTGGGCGAACTATTTCCCGATGATGGAACTGTTGTCCTCTGTATGCGTCGCTATCCTACTCGTCACGGGCGGTATGTTCGTCATCAACGGTTCGATGTCGATCGGCGAACTGGTCGCATTTTTCAGCTTTATCTGGTACATTATCGCACCGATGAGAGATATCGGCTTCCATATTAACAACTACACGCAATCAAAGGCTTCCGGCGAACGCGTATTGGAAATATTGAATCAATATGTACATGTAAAAGACAAGGATAATGCAGTCGCGCTCCGACCGGAGCAAGTATCCGGCTCGATCTGCTTCGACGAGGTGACCTTCGCGTACCCCGACAAGCAGCCGGCGCTTACGAAGTTCGATCTGGATGCGCCCGCAGGCTCCGTAATCGGATTGCTCGGGGGAACCGGATCGGGCAAGTCGACGGTAATCCAGCTGATGCTGCGGGCTTACAATATTAAAGAAGGCCGTATCCTGCTCGACGGCAAGGACATTCGCGACATTAAGATCGAGACGCTGCGTCAGCAGATCGCGCTTGTCTTCCAGGAGACGTTCCTGTTCTCCTCGACGATTCGCAACAATATCGCATACGGCCGCAAGGATGTATCTGACGAAGAGATCGTCCGCGCCGCGAAGCTGGCGAAAGCGCATGATTTCATAATGGAGCTGCCGCTCGGTTACGATACGGTGGTCGGCGAACGCGGTATGGGGCTGTCCGGCGGTCAGAAACAGCGGATCGCCATCGCCAGAGCGTTAATCAAAGACCCGAAAATTTTAATACTGGACGATGCGACGAGCGCGGTCGATATGGAGACGGAACACGAAATCCAAGCCGGTTTCCAGGAACTGATGAAGGGCCGTACGACTTTTATTATCGCGCACCGGATCTCTTCTCTGAAGCATGCTGATGAAATACTCGTACTCGACGAAGGACGTATCGTCCAGCGCGGAACGCACGAGTCGCTTCTGAAGCAGGCCGGAGCGTATTTTGAAACTTACAAAATCCAATATTCGGATCATCCGGATTTTACCTCGCACAAGGAAGAACGGAGGGTGGCCAATTGAGCCAGTCCAAGGAATATTCCGATACTAACCCAAAATCCGATACTACGCCTAAAACGGCGGGCCGAAATTCGAATTCGCAGGAGCGTTTCATCTACCAGGACGACGACAAGATGGAGAAGGCGTTCGACTGGAGTCAGCTGAAGCGGATGGGGGAATATTTGAAGCCGTATTCCCGGGAATTGCTGCCGATTATACTCGTTACGATGATACTCGGTACGCTGTCCAAGCTCGCCATCCCTTACTTGATCAGTCTTGCGATCGACAAGGCGATCTTTAACGGTGACGGCAACCTGCTGCTCATCTATGCATCGACGATGCTTGCCCTGTATGTGGTGCAATGGCTCGTCAACGTATATCGGATCCGGTATATTAACGTGATCGGCCAGAAAGTGCTGTTCGATTTGCGGTATGCATTATTCAGCCACATTCAGCAGCTGTCGTTCCGCTTTTTTGACAAACGTCCGGCCGGGTCGGTGCTGGTCCGGATTACGAATGACGTGAACTCGCTGCAGGACTTGTTTACGAACGGCGTCGTCAACCTGATGATCGACTGCGTGCAGCTCGTCGGTATCGTCATCATCCTGCTGACGCTTAGTCCGAAGCTCGGAATCGCGATTATTATAACGGTACCGCTGATGTTCATCGTATCGACATCGCTTCGTAAACGGATTCGAAGAGCCTGGCAGGACGTCCGCATGAAGCAGTCCCGGATTAACTCGCATTTGGCCGAATCGATACAGGGCATCCGCGTCACTCAAGCTTTTACGCAAGAAAAGGAAAACATTAAATATTTCGATGACATGAATACGATCAACAAAAAATCGTGGGACCGGGCGTCGATGCTCAACCAGGCGTTCGGACCGATTATCGAGCTGACCGCAGCCATCGGTACGTGTATCTTGTTCTGGTACGGCAGTTATTTGATCGAATCCAAGGAGCTTACGATCGGGATGCTGGTCGCCTTTGCCAGCTATATCGGCAACTTCTGGGAGCCGATCAACCGTCTTGGGCAGATGTACAACCAGATGCTGGTGGCGATGGCTTCGTCGGAACGGATATTCGAGTTTTTGGACGAAAAGCCGAATGTGGCGGAGAAAGCCGAGCCGAAGACGTTGCCGCCGATCAAGGGCGATGTCCGGTTCGAAAATATCGTATTCGAATACGAGCGCGGTCGTCCGGCGTTGAAAGGAATCAGCCTGGAAGCGAAGGCGGGCGAATCGGTGGCGCTGGTCGGGCATACGGGATCGGGCAAAAGTACAATTATGAACCTGCTGTGCCGGTTCTACGATCCGGTCGAAGGGCGCGTGCTGGTGGACGGCCACGATATCCGCGACGTGTCGCTGCAAAGCTTGCGTTCGCAAGTCGGAATCGTCCTGCAGGATACGTTTATTTTCTCTGGTTCGATCCGGGATAATATCCGCTTCGGACGGCTGGACGCGACCGACGATGAGATCCAGGCGGCGGCCAAAGCCGTGCACGCCCACGATTTCATCAGCAAGCTGCCTGACGGCTACGACACTCAGGTGGAGGAGCGGGGCAATATGCTGTCGATGGGACAGCGCCAGCTGCTCTCGTTCGCCCGGGCGTTGCTGGCCAACCCGCGGGTATTAATTCTCGACGAGGCGACAGCGAGCATCGATACGGAAACCGAGCTGAAAATCCAGGAAGCGCTGAAGACGCTGCTGATCGGCCGTACCTCGTTTATTATCGCTCACCGGTTGTCCACGATCAGGGGGGCCGACAAAATCGTCGTGCTGGATCACGGTAATATAATGGAAGAAGGCAGTCACGACGAGCTGATGCGGCTGGAAGGCATTTATCACGGACTCGTGCAAGCCCAATACAAATTTTTAAGCGAAGCTGTCTAAGCTTCCGTCAGGCCAATCGGCCGCCGCTTCCTCCGAGAAGCGGCGGCCGATTATTTTTAAGAGCAAGTATACGTTTTCGGAGAAGCGGATACTTGCTGTTCGCAAGACAAGCTACGACCAACGCAGGTCGTACAACTAACGAAGGCCTCATCATACATCGCATCGCGGCAAAGCATCGTTTAAATGTTTTTCTGATTGTGCCAGCAAGCGCCGTGGCTGTCGATCATGGCAGCTTGGACTTTATGTGTCCGCCTATGGGCTAGAGGGAAACAAATAGGAGTGGTTTGTACCCTCTATTTCATCCGAAACCCGGCCTGGCGACGGAATAAGAGCGGTTTGAAACTGTTAAAATCCGCAAAAGGGGTGCGCATCCCATCAGTCGGTTGAAATAAGGGGTGCAAACCGCCTCTATTCGTCCCTGTTTTCTCCATTTGCCGAAAATAGGTGCCAAAGACTCTTATTGGGTTAGCAAGTGTTAGCAAGTGTTAGCAAGTGCTAGTAAAGGTTGGTAAAGGTTAGCGAGGATTGGTAAGTGTTAGCAAGCGTCGCTATCAAGGCTAGTTAGCGCCAGCTAGCGTTAGCATCGTGGAAAAGGCTTCGTTTGCAAGCTTTCTTATCTTTCGCCCGATTTATTTTTATTAGGACTGGCAATATCGGAGCCTCTTTCGAATACGCTTGCCTTAGAGCGGAAACTGCGGCAGTTGAAAGCGCGGAACAAGAGGGAGGAGATCTATGTTAATCGAGGTGGTCAAGCCGGGCGATTCGTTATGGGCGATTGCGAAACGTTATGGAGTGACGGCGGATGAAGTCGCCCGAATAAACGGAATCGACGATCCGACGAGACTGGTCGCCGGTCAGGCGCTCGTCATTCCTACGAAAGATCGGGTCCATGTCGTAGCGCCCGGAGAGTCGTTGTGGACGATTGCCGGCAAGTACGGCACTTCCGTCGATCAGTTGATGAGAGCGAACCAAATAACCGACCCGTCCCGATTATATATCGGCCAGCGTCTTCGCGTCCCGGGGGAGCCGGTCAGACCGGTAATCGAGACGAACGGTTACTTGCAGCCGTCGAATGCGGAGAAGGACCGGGGTATCGTAGCGGAGACGGCAAACTATCTTACATACTTCAGCATCTTCCAATATATCGTCCAGAAGGACGGGACGCTCCAAGCTCCGAACGACGAAGCGGCGCTCGCTGCGATCCGGCCGACCCCATCGGTGCCGATGATGGTCATCACCAACTTCGAAGGCGGGACGTTCACCCCCGACACCGCGCGGGCGATATTCGATAATGCGGAAGCGCGGCAAAACCTGATCGACAACGTAATAGCGACGATGAAACGAAAGTCGTTTTATGCGCTGAATATCGACTTCGAGCATATGTATCCGGCCGACCGGGAGAAGTATAACGCCTTCCTGAGAGAAATAACGACTCGCGTTC
Organism: Paenibacillus sp. MAH-35; assembly: GCF_058135425.1. NCBI lineage: Bacteria > Bacillati > Bacillota > Bacilli > Caryophanales > Paenibacillaceae > Paenibacillus > Paenibacillus sp. MAH-35. Next base: position 113,159 of record NZ_JBYUPU010000008.1, on the reverse strand, counting down.
ACGCGGAAGGAAAACTCGTCTCCACGGCGCTTGCCCCGAAGACCAGCGCGGAACAGGCCGGGCAATGGTACGAAGCTCACGATTATCCGGCGCACGGCGAAATCGTTGATTTTGTCATCATTATGACTTACGAATGGGGCTGGTCCGGCGGACCGCCTATGGCTGTAGCCCCGATCCCGCAAGTACGCAGCGTGCTCGAATACGCCCTCTCAGTTATACCGGCGGGCAAGATCATGATGGGAGCGCCTCTGTACGGTTACAATTGGACGCTTCCGTATGTCAAAGGAGGCAAGTTCGCCCCGACCTTAAGTCCGAAGGCGGCCGTCGAGCTGGCCCGGGATGTCGGCGCCTATATCCAGTACGATTATACCGCTCAAGCTCCTCACTTCTCGTATTATGACAACGATGCGAAGGAGCATATCGTCTGGTTCGAGGACGCGCGCAGCATGCAGGCGAAGTTCGACCTGATCAAGGAATACGGGCTGCGCGGGATCAGCTATTGGGTGCTCGGCCAAAGCTTCCCGCAAAATTGGGCGCTGCTCGAAGCGAATTTTACGATCAAGTCGCTTAAGTAATTCCGGGCAACGACGCTAGTTCATAACCCGTATTCGCGCAAAGCCTTTCCGGACCTTATCCGGGAAGGTTTTTTTTCAAAGGCTTGATTTGCAAAATAAAGTCGGAACCTTTACTCTAAAGTTAGCGCCATTTTCGCGCGTACTATTTGGGAGGGGTCGTCTTGAAATCGACGCGAACGTTATGGAGAACGATCGGCACGACGGCGGCGATATCCACTCTTCTGATGGCCGGCGGTCTCGTGTATGCGATGAACGATATTATGAACCCGAAGCCGGCCGACTTCGTACAGCAGCCGCAGCAGCAGCCGGCGGCGGAGGCGAAGACGACAGTGGATATCGTGGCGCTCGGCGATTCGCTTACGGTCGGGACCGGTGACGTCAGCGGGAAAGGGTATGTCCAGAACGTGAAGGACAAGCTGGCGGCCGCTACGAAGAAACAGGTAAATGTAATCGGCAATTACGCCGTTAACGGGTACACAACCGGGCAGCTGCTTAACGATCTGCAAAACGCAAAAGGCGTGCCTTACGGCATCGAACGGGCCGATATCGTCCTGCTGACGATGGGCGGCAACGATCTGTTCGCGATCGGCCGGGATGTGATGAATTCGCAGACGGACGAGCTCGATCCGGTCAAGATCCGGGAGCGGATGCCGGAGCCGCAAAAACGGCTGGAGCAAATTTTAACCCGGCTGGCGGAGCTGAATCCGAAGGCGACGATCGTGTATGTCGGCGTGTACAACCCGTTTTATGATCTGCCGGAGATGCGCCCGGCTTCCGTCCATATTCAGGAGTGGAACGATGCGGCGTTCCGGGTAGCGAACAAGTACCCCAATATGGTGTTTGTACCGACGATGGACCTGTTTCAGCTTCAATTCGACAAGTATATGTACACCGACCACTTCCACCCGAACCAGGAAGGGTATGTGCGAATCGCAGACCGCGTCGTGCAGGCGCTTGAATAGGGAGGTCCGGTCATGAGCCAGGATTCGTCTGTCGTACTGTCCGTCCATCAATTGAAGAAAAAGATTAAAAACCGGCTCATTATTAAAGGGATATCGTTCGATGTCAGGCGCGGCGAAATATTCGGATTTCTTGGGCCGAACGGTTCCGGCAAAACGACTACGATCCGGATGCTGGTCGGGCTGATCAAACCGACCGAAGGGAGCATCACGCTTGGCGGCTACGATGTAGCCAGGCAGCCAACGGACGCATTGAGACACGTAGGCTGTATCGTCGAAAATCCCGAGTTGTATTCGTATATGACCGGCTGGGAGAATCTTGAGCATTTTGCCCGGATGCTTCCCGGCGTCGGAGCACAGCGGATTCGCGAGGTTACCGATATCGTCGGACTCGGCCAGCGCATCCACGATAAGGTCAAGACGTATTCGCTGGGCATGCGCCAGCGGCTCGGCATCGCGCAAGCTCTGCTGGGCCAGCCCAGCCTCCTCATTCTCGATGAACCGACCAACGGCCTCGATCCGCAAGGAATCAAAGAAATGCGCGAGTTTATCCGCAGGCTTGCCTCGGAAGGGCTAAGCTTGTTCGTATCCAGCCATCTGTTAAGCGAGATCCAGCAAATGTGCGATCGGGTGGCGATCATCAGCCACGGTGAAGTGATCGCCGTCGGCGAAGTGGACGAGCTGCTTCAGCAGTCGGGAAGCACGATCGTTTGGCATGTCGAGCCGTATGAACGCGCCAGAGAGATTCTGGCTTCCGATCCGTCCGTTCAAGTGCTCGATTCCGCCCGGCTTGATCCGGAACTTGACGGAGAGGATTCGGCGGGAGGACGCAAGCTGACCGTGCGGATGGAGCAGGAGCGGATACCCGAGTGGAACGAGAAACTTGTGGCGGCGCGCGTTCGCGTCTATTCGATCGGCATCCATCATCCGACGCTGGAGGAGCTGTTCTTGCGTTTGACGGAGGGGGAGAACATTGAATAGCATCGGACTCTTGCCATTGGTTCAGAACGAAACGATCAAGATATGGAAGAAAAAACGGTTTCTCGTCATATTGCTTCTGCTGGCTGCTCTTATTCCGATGTTTACGTATGCACAGATGAAAGTGGCTCAAAACAACCAGAAGCAGTTCGGCTCCCAAGACTGGAGACTCGTTACTCAGCAGCAAATTCAGGACTATACGAACCGGCTGGCCAGCAACCGGGTGCCGGAGGAATGGAAAAAGTACATCCGCGTCCAGGTGAAGGTGCTGCAATATTATTTGGACAAAAACGTCGATCCGAAGGCACCGAACGGAGTTACCTTCACGACTACGTTCGTTGCCAATGCGATCGGGCTGTTCATCCCGCTGATGGTGATGGTGATCGCGTCCGATCTCGTCTCCTCGGAGCATTCCGCCGGGACGATCAAGCTGCTGCTGACGAGGCCGGTCCAGAGATGGAAAGTGCTGGCGAGCAAATATATCGCGCTCATCTTTTACATATCGCTGACCGTTCTGGCGACGGCTTTGCTGGCGTATCTCATATCCGGTCTCGTATTCGGCTACGGAGGCTGGCAGCTCCCGTCGTTTACCGGCTTCAAGATCGTCGGTTCCGAGGTCGACGCGTCGAACGTGCATCCCGTGCCGCAATGGCTCTATCTCATCATGGAGATGGGACTCGTCTGGTTCGCGGCGCTGATCGTCGGATTCATGTCGCTGATGGTATCGGTTCTCGTGCGAAGCACTGCGGCGGGGATGGGGATTATGCTGGCGGTGCTGATCGCCGGCAACATTTTGACGAACATGGTATCGTCCTGGGAGACGGCCAAATATTTGTTTATGGTCAATCTGACCCTGACCGACTACTTGTCCGGCAGGCTGCCGCCGATCGAGGGGATGGATCTCGCCTTCTCGATGACCGTTCTAGCGGTATGGGGAATCGCGTCGCTGATCGTGTCGTTTTGGGTATTCACCAAAAAAGATATTTTGAACTAGGAGTTGCAGGCGGAGCCGCTTTTCAGGCGGGCATGGTAAAAGCGGCCCGCTTTGAGTATAATGCATAATAGCTGACACAAAAGAAACGAAAGAATAGGGGGCACGCGGATTGTCAGAGCAGCAGTTGGACTTGTTTTCGGCACCGGCGTCATCGGACGGTAAAAAAACGGCGCCTGCTTCGCCGGGCGGCAAATCGGGTAACGGCGGCAAAGCTTCCGCAGAGAAACAAGCGGGAAGCGCTAAGGCTGCCACGAATAAACAGCCGGCCGCAGGCGCGTCATCGGACGTGCTTTCTTCCGGTTACGATGCGGACGATATTCAGGTACTCGAGGGGCTAACGGCTGTCCGCAAAAGGCCGGGCATGTATATCGGGAGCACAAGCGCTTCCGGGCTTCACCATTTGATCTGGGAAATCGTCGACAACGCGGTTGACGAGCATCTCGCGAAGTTTTGCTCGAAGATCGATGTCATTATACATAAAGATCAGTCCGTAACCGTTCGCGATAACGGCCGCGGAATTCCTACAGGCATGCATAAGACCGGGATACCGACTCCGCAGGTCGTATTTACGATTCTGCATGCGGGCGGCAAGTTCGGCGGCAGCGGATATAAGAAATCCGGGGGGCTTCACGGCGTCGGCGCTTCGGTTACGAACGCGTTGTCCGAATGGCTGGAAGTGGAAATATGGCGTGACGGCAAGACGCACCGGCAGCGGTTCGAGTATTGGGTGGACGAATCGGGCAAGGAGCATGTGGGAGAGCCGGTAACCGGCCTGCAGATGCTCGGCAATACGAACCGCTCCGGCACGCAGATTACGTTCAAGCCGGACAAACGGGTGTTTCAGAGCGGGACGACGATTAATTACGATACGTTATCGGAGCGGCTGCAGGAGATCGCTTTCCTGAACTCCGGACTGAAAGTCCATTTGAAGGACGAACGTTCGGGCAACGAGGAGACGTTCGAATATGCGGGCGGAGCGAAACAGTTCGTCCAATTTTTGAACGAGGACAAGACGGTTCTGCACGATGTGATCCATTTTGTGGCGGAGAAGGACGAGATCGAGGTCGAGGTGGCGTTCCAGTATAACGACGGGTATACCGAAACGATCGCTTCGTTCGTCAACTCGATTCCGACACGCGGGGGCGGTACGCACGAGACGGGCTTTAAAACCGCTTTCACCCGGATCATGAACGAATATGCGAGAAAAGCGGGGCTGCTGAAAGAAAAAGATAAAAACCTGGAAGGCGTCGATCTCCGCGAAGGCATGATGATCGTCATCAACATCAAGATGGGCGAGGTCGAATTCGTCGGCCAGACGAAAGACCAGCTCGGCAGCGCATCGGCGCGCAGTGCGGTCGATGCCGTCGTGATGGAGAAGATGGCGGTTTTTCTCGAGGAAAATCCGCAAGTCGCCCAATTGCTGCTCCGCAAGGCGGTGCAGTCCGCCAAGGCGAGGGAAGCGGCGCGAAAAGCTAGGGAAGAAGTGCGCAACGGCAAAAAAGGAAAAAGTGAAAGCTCCAATCTGGGCGGTAAGCTTACGCCGGCGCAATCCAAAGACCATATGCGCAACGAGCTGTTCATCGTGGAGGGCGATTCCGCCGGCGGCTCGGCCAAGCAGGGACGCGATTCGCGCCATCAGGCGCTGCTGCCGCTGAAGGGCAAACCGATGAATCCGGAGAAGGCGAAGCTGGCCGACGTGCTGAAGAACGACGAGTACAAGGCGATCATCGCGGCGATCGGCGCGGGAGTCGGGTCCGACTTCGAACTCGAAGAAATCAATTACGGCAAAGTCATTATTATGACCGATGCCGATACGGACGGCGCGCACATCCAGGTGCTGCTGCTGACGTTTTTCTACCGGTATATGAAGCCGCTGCTCGATGCCGGACGGGTGTACATCGCCCAGCCGCCGCTGTTCAAGGTGTCCAAGAAGGCCGGGAAGCAGACGGTCGTCAAGTACGCATACTCCGACGAACAGCTTGCGGCGATTGTAAAGGAAATGGGGAAAAACGTCGAGCTGCAGCGTTACAAAGGACTCGGCGAGATGAATCCGGATCAGCTGTGGGAGACGACGATGGACCCCGAGCAGCGGACGCTGCTGCAAGTGCAGATCGAAGATGCGGCCAAAGCCGAACGCCGCGTATCGACACTGATGGGCGATAAAGTGGACCCGCGCAAACGGTGGATTATCGAAAATGTAGATTTTACGGAATACGAGGAGTAGGAGGCCCGCATCCGACCGGCTTCTCGACCTCCTTGAAGATCGGTCGCGGATGTCGCGCTTTTGCTGTAAATTCGTCGAATTTACAGTTATTCCGCGTTTCTGCCGGCATCAGCCGGAACGTTCCGCCCTTTTCGCATCCCAATTTGCGTTTGTTAATTATCGATAGGAAGGTGATCCGAGCTTGAGCGCATCCGAACAGCATTTGCCTGCATTCCTCGAAGAAGTAGTCGGCGACAGGTTTGGCCGCTACTCCAAATATATTATTCAAGACCGGGCGATTCCCGACGTCCGCGACGGTCTGAAGCCGGTACAGCGCCGCATCCTGTATGCGATGTACGATGCCGGCAATACACCGGACAAGCCTTACCGCAAGTCCGCCAAGACGGTCGGGGACGTCATGGGCAATTATCACCCGCATGGAGACTCCTCCATCTATGAAGGTATGGTCCGGATGGCACAGCCGTGGAAGATGGGGCATACGCTGATCGACGGGCACGGCAACTGGGGCTCGCTTGACGATGATCCGGCGGCGGCGATGCGGTATACCGAAGCGAGACTGTCGCAGATCGCGATGGAGCTTCTGCGGGATATCGACAAGCGGACTGTGTTGTTCAAGGACAATTTCGACAATACGACCAAGGAGCCTGCCGTGCTCCCGTCGCGTTATCCGAACTTGCTCGTGAACGGCGTCAGCGGCATCAGCTCCGGTTTCGCTACGGAAATTCCGACCCATAACCTTCGCGAAGTCATCAACGCTTGCGTCGCTCTGATCGATGATTCCAGCATGACGCTTGAGCAGCTGATGCAGATCATGAAAGGTCCGGATTTCCCGACGGGCGGCATCATTATGGGCTCGGAAGGGATCAAGGAAGCGTATCAGACCGGTAAAGGCCGTATCTATATCCGCGCGAAAACCGCGATTGAAGATATGAAGGGCGGCCGTCAGCAGATTGTGGTTACCGAGATTCCGTACCAGGTCGTGAAGTCGAAGCTCGTCACGGCGATCGAGAATATCCGGATCGAGAAAAAGATCGAGGGTATCGCCGAAGTGCGCGACGAGAGCGGGCGGAACGGTCTGCGCATCGTCATCGAGCTGAAGAAGGAAGCGGATGCCCAAGGGATCTTGACGTATTTGCTGAAAAAGACGGATCTGCAAGTAGCCTACAACTTCAACATGGTGGCGATCGTCAACAAAACGCCGAGGCAGCTTGGCGTCAAAGAGATGCTGGAAGCATACATCGCCCATCAGAAGGAAGTGCTGACCCGGCGCTCGCAGTTCGAGCTGGAGAAGGCGGAGGATCGGGCGCATATTTTGGAAGGGCTCGTCAAGGCGCTGAACATTCTCGACGCTGTCATCGAAACGATCCGTTCCTCGAAAAACCGCCAGGACGCGCAAAAAAACTTGATCGAGAAGTTTGCCTTTACCGAACGGCAAGCCGATGCGATTCTAACGCTGCAATTATACCGGTTGACCAATCTGGAGATTACGTCGCTCGAGAAAGAGCTTAAGGAAATCCAGAAGACGATTCAATATTTGCGCGGCCTGCTGTCGAGTGAGAAGAAGCTGATGGCTGTCATCAAGGAAGAGATGACGGAGATTCGCGACAAGTACGGCATCAACCGGAGATCGGATATCCAGGAAGAGATCGAGGAGCTGAAGGTGAACCTGGAAGTGATGGTGACGCCGGAGGACGTGCTCGTTACATTGTCGCAGGACGGCTACCTGAAGCGGACGAGCATGCTGTCGTTTACCCGCTCGGGCGGGGAGATCGAAAGCACCGGCGTCAAGGAAGGCGACTTCATCCGCCATCTGCTGGAAGTGAATACGATCGACAGCCTGCTTATTTTTACGCAAAAAGGGTTGTCTTATCTGCTCCCGGTCCATCAGATTCCGGAATACAAATGGAAAGAGAACGGGACCGCGATCGTGAACGTGATTCCGATCGCCAAAGAAGACCGGATCATCTCCGTCATTCCGATCAAGTCGTTTGACGATCCCGGCAAATCGTTCGTCTTTCTTACCAAAAAAGGGCAAGTGAAACGGACGGAGCTGAAAGAGTATTACACGAACCGCTCCGGAGGAATCGTTGCGATTAAGCTCAGCGATTCGGATGAAGTGATCGATGTCGTGCTAAGCGACAACTCGAAAGAAATATTAATCGTAACCCGGCTCGGGATGAGCATCCGGTTCAAGGAAATGGAAGTGAATCCGATGGGCCGGGCGGCCGCGGGCGTCAGGGGCATACAGCTTAAGGATGACGACGAAGTGATCGCGGCGCAGTGGGTGGAAGGCGAAGAAGGCGAAATCTGGGTCGTCACTGATCTGGGATACGCCAAAAGCTCGCTCCTGCTCGATTACCCGGTGCAAGGGCGGGGCGGCAAAGGGATCATCACGTTCGAATTCAAGGAAGGCAAACGGGTCAAACCGAACGGTTCGACTTTGCAGGAAGTGTTTTTTGTCAAGCATGCGCTTCATCTGACGGCGATTCTTCAAAGCGGCGTCCAGCACTCCTTCTCGACCGAGGAGGCGTCGATCGAGGATCGCAAATCGCCCGGCAAGCCGGTGATTCCCGTTGCCAAAGGGGACCGGGTCATTGCCGTCATCAAACGGTCCGTCCCGCTTTAATCGTACGTATCGTACGGAGGATCGAGCTTTTCCAGCAGCTTGACGATTAATTCGATAACGGCCCACGCGGGCATAGGCTCATCCAGCTTATGAAGCCACTGTGGGTCGTTTATTATGCCCTCGGTTAACGCTTTTTTGACAATCTCCGCTTTTTGCGCCTGATCCATCTCGGGTTTTCCTCCTTCATCGCTCCCAGTCGCCAAGTTCCGCGAGCCATATCCTTCAGCATATGTTGAAACCTATCAAAATGTTAAAGCTTTCCCCGGTTTCTGTTGCAAAATATTAATAGTATTAACCTTTAATCCGACAATCTCGGGTGCTATAATAGAGACAGGTAGCAACATAACGGATATCGTTGATCGTCCCCGCGCTTCCCATGCCGGCTTTGCCCGCGCAAAGCTGAAGAGAGGTGAATGATTTGTATTCCAACCAATTTGTAAAGCTGTGGAGTAAAATCAGCAGAGACTTGAGAACATACATGGAGACGCAGCTTGCTCCGACGCTTACGGAAGGCCAGTTAAACGTGCTTGAAGTGCTGCTTGCCCAGGATCAGATGAAGCCGTCCGATCTGCTGGAGCATCTGAATACGACCCCGGCTGCAGTAACGACACTGCTTGACCGGATGGAGAAAAACGAACTGATCGTGCGTCAGCGCGACGAGAAGGACCGCCGGATCGTCTGGATTATTCCGACCGAGAAAGGAAAGTCGGAGTGCGCGCGCGGCGTAGAGCTCCGCAATGAGTTCATTCACTCGCAGCTGGACCGGATCTCGTCTCATAATCAGCAGCTCCTCGTGTATTTGCTCGGCAAGGTAGCTAATTAATCCATTCTATTCCGGTCTAGCCCGGAAATCATGTTCAAGGAAGCAGACGGTCTGGAATTTCCATATCAGGGAAACGAAAGAAGCGCACAGCGGAGAGGCCCTGTACGCTTCTTTCCTTGTGTATGCGATTACTTGCTTTCCCATCGGCTGAGGATGCCGGCCGGCAGGAACAGCTTCGACGAGGTGATCGGCAGCCCGATCTCTCCGCATGTGATCGTCCCTCCGTATTTGCGGGCGACGGTCATCGACAAGATGTTATGCATGACGGTTGGAGACAGCCCGGTCGTGTAGGAATTAATCAGGAAGAACAACGGGTTGTCCGACAAGATCCCGGCGCAAAACTCGACGAACGGATACAAATTCGTCTCCAGCTTCCACGTTTCGCCGCCGGGGCCTCGTCCATAGGATGGCGGGTCCATAATGATGGCGTCATACCGGTTGCCCCGGCGTTCTTCGCGCTGTACGAATTTGAACACGTCGTCGGTAATAAACCGGACCGGCTTCTGACTGAGTCCGGACAGCTGTACGTTCTCCTTCGCCCACTGGACGACACCCTTGGACGCGTCGACATGACACACTTCGGCGCCTGCGGACGCGCAGGCAACGGTCGCCCCGCCCGTATAGGCGAACAGGTTGAGGACTTTGACCGGTCTGCCGGCCGAAGCGATTTTGTCCATCATCCACCGCCAGTTTACCGCCTGCTCCGGAAATAGTCCCGTGTGCTTGAAACCGGTCGGTTTTATGTAAAAGGATAACTTGTCATACCCGATCACCCAACGCTCCGGCAGCTCGCGCTTCGTCTCCCATTGTCCTCCGCCGGAGCTGCTGCGGTGGTAATGAGCGTCCGCGTTTTTCCAGGCGCCCGTCTCTTTGCGGATTGGCCATATGATTTGCGGGTCCGGTCGTCTTAATACGACATCGCCCCAACGTTCAAGCTTGTCCCCGTCTCCGGTGTCCAGCAATTCGTAATCTTTCCAATCGTTTGCGTAAAACATGCGGCACAATCCTTCTTTCATCTTAAGGTTCCACTCTATTCTACATCATGAAGGAAGCCGATATCCACTCTCCTTTTCCGTTCTGTTCACAGACGCCGATCTGTGATAGCATGGAGTTGAAATTTTTACGGATAACTAAGAAAGAAGGGTTAGGAATGAAAGGACGGAACTACTGGATCGGTTCTGTAGCGTTGCTCGTTTTGTTTGCGGTTATTGCGGCTACGATGCGCAAGGACGGTCCGACCGCCTTCGACGAGGCGGTCGGAAACTGGATTAGAGGCTGGAGGTCAGACGGTCTGACCATAGTGTTCAAAGCTTTTTCCCCGCTGGTGTCCACGACGGTATTCTCGCTTTTGCTGGTTGTGTTTGCCGCCTTGTTCGTCTTTACGTTCAGGAAACGGCTCGAACCGCTTATACTCGTCATGAACCTGGCTGTCGCCTTCGGCTTGTACAAAGGGCTGAAGAGTGTATTCGAGCGGCCGCGTCCAACTGCCGACGCTTTGATCGAAGCGGCGGGCTACAGCTTTCCGAGCGGGAATGCGCTCATGTCGGCGTCGTTCTACGGCCTGATCGTTTATTTGCTGTACCGGCAATGGAGAAGGCGCAACAAGGCAGCCGCTTATACGACCGTCGTGGCCGGCATCCTGCTCATCCTGGGGATCGGCATCAGCCGGATCTATCTGGGCGTCCATTATCCGAGTGATATCGTCGCGGGATTTGCCATAGGCGGCGCCTGGATGCTTGTATGTGCCGGAGCCGTGTCCAGACGGTCCTAATCAGGAATTACAACCGTCCCGGTCGGGAACAATGGGAATAAGACCCTGCAAGTGGAAGCGGAAGGGATTCTTAGGACATGTGACGGATCGCGGAGGAGCTATGAGCGGTAAAGTATTGCTGGTGGAAGACGAGAAGAAAATTGCCCGGGTGCTGGAGCTGGAGCTGCGGCACGAGCAATATGAGGTCACGCTGGCCAAGACGGGGCCGGAAGGGCTCAAGCTGGCGCAGACAGGCGCCTGGGATATGATCCTGCTGGATATTATGCTGCCGGGTATGGACGGGCTGGAAGTGCTTGAGAACTTGCGCAAGACGAACAAGACGGTCCCCGTCATCATGCTCACCGCCCGGGATTCGGTTCCGGACAAGGTCAGCGGTCTGGACCTCGGCGCCAACGATTATGTGACGAAGCCGTTTGCTATCGAAGAGCTGATGGCGCGGGTGCGCGGACTGATCCGCTCGTCGAGGCTGAAGGCCGAAGGAAAGGAGCAGACGTACCGGGTCGACGATCTGACTCTCGATGCCCTGACGAGAACGGTAGTCCGGAGCGGTGCGAACATTGAACTGACTCCCCGGGAGTTCGAGCTGCTGCTTTATTTTATGAAGCATGCGGGAACGGTTCTGTCCAGGGAACAGATACTGGCGGACGTTTGGGGATTCGAGTTCGCCGGGGATACGAATCTGGTCGACGTGTACGTACGTTATTTGAGGCAGAAGGTGGACGAAGGCCATAAAACGAAGCTGATCCAGACGAGCCGGGGGGTCGGCTATTACATGAAAGACCCGTCTGAGGGCGAGAAGACGACATGAGTCTCCGCGTCCGGTTAATGGTGTTATCCTCGGCCTGGCTCGTGTTCATCCTCGTGCTGTTCGGCGGGTTCCTGTATTGGTTCGTCATCAACATTACGACGAAAAGCGAGAAAGAGCTGATGCTGACCAAGGCGAAGTCGATTCTCGAAAACAAGCAGGTGCTCGATCCGAAAAACTGGCGCAGTCCGAATAAGCTGTTCGCCGAGTTTCATGTCAGCGACGAGATGATCCGGATCGTCGGCATGGACGGCAAGGTGAAGGTGCAGTTGCTGAACAACGAGGCGATCGCGCTTAAGCCGCCTCAAGTTGTCGATCGCAGGCTGTTTCTGATCAAGCGGATCGACCGGCTCCGGTATATGTATGTGCTCGTGCCGATCCAGACCCAAAATGAACAAATCGGCGTGCTGGAGATTGGGCGGCTGCTTCACCGGTGGAACGATTATATGGATGTGTTGTTGTCTGCCATCGTCCTCGCCTCGGTCGGGGCGGTTATGATCTCGGTGATCGGCAGCTTTTTTTATTCCCGGTTTATATTTTTACCGCTCCGGCAGCTGTACAATACGATGCACATGATTCAGCAAAGCGGCACGTTCCGTAAACTCGACGACGGGTTTACGAACAAAACCGATGAGCTTGGCAAAATCGGCACTACGTTCAACGAGATGATCGCCCGTCTGGAGGAGCAGGTGCTGAAGCAGAAAAGATTCGTCGTCGACGCTTCACACGAGCTGAGAACGCCGCTGACCATTATCGCAAGTTATGCCGACATGCTCCGAAGATGGGGCGGCAAAGATCCCGCGCTGCGGGACGAAGCGGTGGAAGCGATTCAAGACGAGGCGAACCGGCTTAAAGGTTTGGTAGAGGCGCTGATGCAGCTTGCGGATACGGAAAGGGAGGACCGGCTGAAGCCGCAGCCGATGGACATGCTGGCGGTCATCCGTGCGGCGGCGGCGGCGATGGAGATCGGGTTTCAGCGGCGGATCGAGGTGGAATGCGAAGCGAAGTCCATCCCGATGACCGGCGATCCGGAGAAGCTTAGACAGCTGCTGATCATCTTGCTGGATAACGCCGTGAAGTACAGCTCCAAGCCGGTACGAATCCGGGTCGCTTCCCATGAGCAGACGGTCCGGTTCGAGGTGGAGGACCGGGGGATCGGATTTGAGGAGAAGGAGCTTCCCTACATCTTCGACCGGTTTTACCGGGTCGACCATGCCCGGGAACGGCATACCGGCGGCTTCGGGCTCGGTCTGTCGATCGCCAAAAATATTGTGAGCCGCCACGGGGGCACGATTGCAGTGCGAAGCCGGCTTGGCGCCGGTACGAGAGTGGCCGTATCGATCCCGTTAGACTCGGGCGGTTTGACTGCGCCGTAACCGTACAAGCGCTCATTTTATCCGGAGGAGAATTGACGGAAGCGCGAATTTGCCGGATAATTCTAGTACCGGGAAACCGGTAGCTGATTAGGATGTCCGGCATGCGGCGGCCGTGTGATGTCCGGGAGAGTGTGTTGCTGATGATACTGTATGTGAAACAGGTGAAAGACGAGCTGTTGCCGCAGCTGAGTATCCGCAGTTTGGATCCGTACGAACCGGTTGAAGTAGTCTTCGTACCCAAGCCGTGGAGGGTAGTTGGCGCCGGCAATTATGCGGCGGTACTGCTCCATCCGGCTGAGCCGGACAAAGTCGTCAAAATTTATGCCGAAGGCCGTCCCGGACTGCCCGATGAGATCCAGGTATATCGGAAACTGGGGCGTCATCCGGCCTATTCGGAATGTTATTATGCAGACGATACGTTTCTCGTTCTAAAGCGGCTTACCGGAGTGACGTTGTACGAATGTTTGCGAAGAGGAATCCGGATTCCGGAGCGGGTTATTACCGATATCGATAAGGCGCTCGATTATGCGCGGAAGCAAGGGCTTAATCCGCACGACGTTCACGGCAAAAATGTGATGATGATCGACGGACGCGGAGCGGTTCTGGACGTATCGGATTTTCTGAAAGACGAGCACTGTGCGATGTGGGACGATTTCAAAAGGATGTATAATTTGTTTTATAAGCCGCTTCTGCTGCGCGTGACGGTTCCGATCCCGCATCCGCTGCTGAATATGCTGCGCAAGGGGTACCGGATTATCCGCAAAAGAGGCAGCTCCTGATCCGAAACATAGGCAGTGGGAGGTAGTGCGATGACAGTTGAGAATGAGAAAGACTGGGCGGGACTTAGACGAATCGGCCGGATTGTGGCGATGGCGCGCGACACGATGCTGTGTTCGGTTCGTCCCGGTATGACGACGGCCGAGCTGGATGCGATCGGCGAATCGGTGTTGAAGGAGCACGGAGCCGTCTCCGCTCCGCGCAAAACCTATAATTTTCCGGGTGTGACGTGCATCAGCCTGAACGACGTCGCCGCACACGGCATCCCGGGGCGCAGAAAAATCCGCACGGGCGATATGGTCAACGTAGACGTGTCGGCCGAGCTGGACGGGTATTACGCCGATACCGGAGCTACGATCGTCGTTGAAGGGGACGGTTCGAATACGGAGCTGAAGCGGCGGCTGGTCGACAGCTCGCGGACTGCGCTGGATCTGGCGATCGCGGAAGCGAAGCCGGGGGCGAAGCTGAACCGGATCGGCAAAGCGATCGAACGCGAAGCCCGCCGAAGCGGGTTTACGGTCATTCGCAATCTGGCCGGGCACGGTGTAGGGAGAAAGCTTCACGAGGAGCCGGGCGATATCGTGAATTTTGAGAATAAAAAGGATGGACGGCTGCTTCAGAACGGTGTCGTGGTCGCCATCGAAACGTTTTTGTCCACAGGTGCGGAATACGTCTTGGAGGAACAGGACGGCTGGACGATCCGGACGCCGGACGGCAGTCTCGTCGCGCAATTCGAGCATACGGTTGTGGTGACCAGCGAGGGGCCTGTAGTGCTGACCGTCTGACCGCTAGGGATAAGCGCGATTAGCGGTTAAAGACGTAATGATAAGGAAGCGGATCGGATTTGACAGATAAAACAGGATTTGATACGATTTGTATCGGCGCCTTATCCTGATAATGCCGTCCCCGATTTTGCTGCCGGAGGTGCTTGATGCCTTACACGCCCGCTCATCCGATAACGGCTATCGCGATCGACAAGCTTTTTCCGAACAAGTTCAATAGAACCGGTCTCGTAGCGGGAACGCTGGCGCCGGATTTGATGAATTTCGTCGTGCTCCGGCCGGCCGATACCGGTTTCGGTCATTCTCCGCTGGGGATGCTGACGATCGGGTTGCCGGTTTCCATCCTGATGTGTTATCTCTTTCACAAGCTAGTATTTCCGGGGCTGGTTATTCATCTGCCGCGGCCGCTTGATCGGATTCTGTATCCTTACGTGGAACGGGGATGGCGCATTGCGGGGGCGAGAGCCTGGACGATTCTGGTCGTTTCCATCGTTGTCGGCATGATCAGCCATCTGTTTCTGGACGGGTTTACCCATAAAGGGGGCTTGATGTATCCGTATACGACGGTGTTCGTTCATTGGCTGCTGCCCGGATTCGGGTCCACCAGCCTGCTGCTCCAGTTCGGATTGTCTGTCGTCTGCGTGGCGATTGAGCTGCTGGTGTTTGTTGCTTTTTTATATCGCAGACGTGATAAGATCCGTATACCGGAATTTATATCCGGACCGGCGAAGACCGGTTATTGGTCGGTCGTTCTGTTGTTTTTGTTCGGCGCTACGGCGCTGGGCCTGCTGCTGTACGATACCGGGTATCGCAGGTATGGATTGATGATTGTATCCGTCGCTTCGGTAACGGGAGCGGTGATCGGATTCATAACCGCTTCGGCGGTGTTTCTTACGGCGCGCAGGAGAAGGCCCCGGGCGGACCGGAAACAAGGCGCCGGGAGCTGAGGTCAAGTTGCTCCAAGTTCGACTGGAGTCCATACTGCTGCGGGAGACGCTTCCTATCCACTTCAGAAGTGGTTCAGGGAGCGTCTATTGGTGTTTGGCTTGGCTCGGCCTACGCGTGCAGACGAATCAGTCGGAAATAATTCGTAAGCAAGAGGATTAGTTAGAATAACGATTATACAAGCGCTTTCATTCGATACTGCCGGACTCGTCCCATCCGAACGTTTTATGTATAATGGCTACTGGCGAACATCGGACCCGACTTTTCTGAGAGTGGAAAGTCAACGATACAACGATAAGAGGGGGAGTTTTATCTGTGTTTGGCGGAAAATTGAATAGTTGGAACGTATCGACCGTGAGAGCCGACGTGTTGTCCGGCATTACGGTTGCTTTGGCGCTCATTCCGGAGGCGATCGCGTTCTCGCTCATTGCGGGCGTGGACCCGATGGTCGGGTTGTATGCCTCGTTTTGCATCGCCGTCATTATCGCATTTGTAGGAGGCAGGCCCGCGATGATCTCGGCGGCGACCGGAGCGATGGCGCTTGTGATGGTTACATTGGTGAAGCAGCATGGAGTCGAGTATTTGTTCGCGGCTACGGTAGTCACCGGGATATTGCAGGTGTTGATGGGCGTTCTGCGAATCGGCAAGCTGATTACGTTCGTACCCCATTCGGTTTTGACCGGATTTGTCAACGCTTTGGCGATTTTGATCTTTATGGCGCAACTGACGCATTTTGCAGGAGAGGGCTGGCTGATGTATGTGCTCGTCGCCGCGACGCTGGCCATCATCTATCTTCTTCCCCGATTAACGAAGGCGTTCCCTTCGGCATTAGCAGCGATTATCGTCATATCGGCGATTGTGATCGGAACGGGAATCGATGTGAAAACGGTCGGTGATATGGGGACTATTTCCAGTTCGCTGCCGGTATTTCATCTTCCGCAAGTTCCGGTCACGCTGGACACATTGTGGATCGTGCTGCCGTATTCGTTCTCGCTGGCGCTAGTCGGCATTATGGAATCGCTGCTTACGGCAACGATTGTGGACGAGATGACGAATACGCCAAGCGATAAAAACCGGGAAGTCAAAGGCCAGGGCATTGCCAACGTGGTGACCGGCTTCTTCGGCGGCATGGCGGGCTGCGCGATGATCGGACAGTCGGTTATCAACGTCAAATCGGGAGGGCGAACGAGGCTGTCCACGTTCGTGGCCGGTATGTTCCTGCTTTTTCTCATCCTCGTGCTCGGGAATGTAGTGAAGCAAATTCCGATGGCCGCTCTCGTCGGCGTCATGTTTATGGTCTCGATCGGCACGTTTGACTGGCGTTCCTTAACGGAGCTTCGTAAAGTTCCGCTTGGCGATGCGGTCGTTATGATCGCAACCGTGGCGATTGTCGTCGTCACTCATGATTTGTCCAAAGGAGTTATTGCCGGGGTGGTACTAAGCGCGATTATATTTGCGTGGAAAATGGCATCGATCCGGACGACCGCCTCCGAGCATCAAGGCGTCCGCACCTATACGGTGTACGGGCAGCTGTTCTTCGGAACGGTGTATCCGTTCGCCGATTTGTTTGCAGTAACGGAAGACCCCGATATCGTGCGGATCGACTTTGCGCATTCGCATGTGTGGGACCAGTCGGCGGTTAAGGCGATAGCCAAAGTACAAGCCAAATATGCGCAAGCGGGTAAACAGGTACAACTCGTCGGGCTTAACGAACAAAGCCGGCAGCTCGTCGACAAGCTGGGGCTGGCTGTTCCGGCCAATCCCTAATGAACGCCAGCAAAAAAAGAATCCGTTCCGGACGCATCCTTGATGCGATGTCCGGGAGGGATTCTTTTTTGTAGGGAGTCCTTATTGGTAGTTGTAGGGGCTCGTCATGACCTAAACAACGAGAAAAGCTGCCGCCTGTGCAGAAGCTTTTCTTCATTCAGGCTCAGGAAATCATGCGAAGCTGTTTCCTTATAGGGGATGAGGTACGGGGGCAGCCCCCGATTCGGTCTTCATCTGGCGGCCCGGGTATGGCATTCGAGCGAGCGGATCAGATCTGCGACCGTTTGCCGGCGAAGCCCGTCCAGCAGCCGTCTCTCCAAATCTTCCGTCAATCCGGCGAAGACGGCCTGCATCTCTTGTCCGAACATTCCGCTTGAGGTGGAATCGATCAAGCCGCGGGTAAGCGGTTCTTCGACCTGCATAGCGGCGTAGACGTCCGCGATCGTAATCGCCTCAGGCGGCTTGGCGAGCCGGTATCCGCCGTCCCGGCCTTCCTTGGCCTCGACCAGCCCGTGGCTGGCCAGCCGCGCCAAAATACGGCGCAGCAGCGCCGCCTGGGATTCGATACTCTCCGCCATATTGCAGCTGGGACATACGCCGTCCTGATGTCTGGACAGCAAGATTAAGGTTTGCAGGGCGTATCCGAGCCTTTTTGGCGTTGAAGGGTGTTGATTGCCCGGTGTCGTCATCCAAGTTCCACCTCCCTCTCTATTGTGACGCTTCCCGTCCGATTTGAAAAGCGGTTTCTTATCGCTGCCGTCTGCCGGCGGACCACCAGGGGGACGGTTGTATACAGATTGTGGAGACAAACGTGGTATAATGGCAAAATACGAATATGTTTCCGGGAGCTGATCGGATGTCGCTTGCAGGCGAGGAGAGAAAACAATGGATACTGGACAGGCTTGAGAGCGAGGGGAAAGTGACGACACAGGAGCTGGTGGAGCAGTTCGGCGTATCCTCCGAGTCGATCCGAAGATATCTGGAGGAGCTGGAAGCCAAACGCAAGCTGAAGCGGGTGTACGGCGGAGCGGTCAAGCTCAACCCGTCGCGGGAGGAGCCGCCGTATTTGAACCGCGAAGTGTTGTTTGCCGAAGAGAAGAGACGCATCGGCCGAGCGGGCGTTACGCTGGTGGAGGACAACGACGTCGTTTTTATCGACGACGGCACGACGACGCAGCAGGTGATCCATTATTTGTCGGACAAACGCAACGTGACCGTGCTGACATTTGCCGTGCCTGCGCTCCATCTGCTGATCGACTATATGAACAGAGGGTTGTTCAGCGGACAAGCGTATTTTCTCGGAGGCAAAGTGAATGCGGCTCACGCCCGGGTATCCGGCTCGATCGCGGAACAGGCGGTCGAACAATTTTATGCGGACATCGCCTTCATCTCGGTTGACGGGGTAACGCCGGAGCGGGGCATTACCGGGTTCGATGCCGAGCGGGGGCAGCTCGCCCGCAAAATTATCGGACACTCCAGACGGACGGTCGTCCTGACCGACCATTCCAAGCTGGGGGAAGCCCGTTTTTATAAAATGGCCGATCTGGAGCAGGTGGATACCATCATATGCGACGTAGACATGCCGGAAGAGTGGAGAGAGATCATGCAGGAGCTGGATGTGAACTGGATTCACGCGCTTTGAGTGCGGGCTGGCGGCGGGGGGCGAACGGTTCGAATAGACGCGTCAGGCAACAGGTCGGGGCGGATGTCTTCCTATCGCGGCGGGCCCAAAGCGGCGATACGTTCCATACGCCGGAAGAAGCAGGGCCAACCGCCCCGCCTCGGGCCGGATGCACATGTCGTGCCAGCACGATAACGGGCAGTTGGCGAATTGCAGTTTTTAAGTCCTTTGGTGTTGCATGTGTCTCCTTACTCCGGACCGGGTTCCATCCGTACAATCGTTTGTCGCTCCGGGACCCACCGCCAGTCGGGAGAACCGCCATGCAGATGAACTCCGCCCAGCCAGCAGTCGATTCCTTGCACTGCGATCCGGTCCAGCGCACCT
Organism: Paenibacillus sp. MAH-35; assembly: GCF_058135425.1. Taxonomy (NCBI): domain Bacteria; kingdom Bacillati; phylum Bacillota; class Bacilli; order Caryophanales; family Paenibacillaceae; genus Paenibacillus; species Paenibacillus sp. MAH-35. The sequence continues at coordinate 93,752 of NZ_JBYUPU010000008.1, read as the reverse complement.
TCAAGCACGTTACGTCCGGTCTCGGTCAGGACAAGGCGGCTGCTGCCGAATTCCGGCGGGGGGCCTGAGAAACCGCGGAAATCGGACACGCCTTCCAGACGAAGAAGAGCTTCCCGTCCCTGCGCCAGCGAACGCAGAATGGACCAGAACTGGATATCGCCCATGCCGAACCAGTTCACCTTCGCTCCGACCCGGCTGAACAGTTCAAACGGCCGGTCGATGCCGCCGGCAAGCTGCTCCAGCAGCAGCTGCTCCACGATTCCGAGACCGTTGTGCACCGAAGGGTACCGCGACAGGTGGAACCGAAACGCTTCCTTGAGATAGGGCAGAGCGGAGCAGTCTTCCTGAAGCAGCGCGGCCAGCGGGCGCGGGTCCGGGGAAGTGAACGCTTGCCAGGCGCGGCTGCCCAGTTCCAGCTCCGAGTGGTTGACCGGATTCCACGTTCCGGATAACGATGTCAATTGCCCGGCCGATAATTGGCCCAACCCCCGAAAGTTCTCGATTCCGGGAAACGACCCGATGCATAACAAATGCAGCTTCGTCCGTCCCAGCGATTGTCTCGAAAACCAGTCGAGCAAGTAACAAAGCATCGTCTGGTCGAACAAGTCGTACTCGAACCATAACACGATCTCGTCATAGTCGCGAAATCCGGCCAGCTGCCGCTCCTGCGCCTCACAGCCGGATAAAAACAGATCGCGCGGAATCCCGAGCGTCTGCTCCAAGCGGGAAGCCCGGAAAGCGAGGGCGTCCGGATTCGACTGCTCGGCAAATACCGGACCTTCCGAATAAATTTCCCGCCATACCAAAATGTCCCCCTGAACGACCCCTTGCTTTAAAGTTTCCGCTACCGAATCGCCGTTAACAATGTGCAGCACTTTACTTCCTCCTTCATTCAGCTCCCGGAATACGGATACGAAATCCGCAACCGGTATCACGCTTCTCAATTTGCGTCTGGCGTCAAACAACCGTTTCTTCAAGGCGGGGACCGGCGTTCCGAGAAAGGCCGAAATTTCGGTGAGGGAATACCCGTGAATATAGAACAGCTGGACCGCGGCCCTCAGCCGGTACGGCAGGACGGAGACGGACCGGTGAATCATCCGGCGGAATTCCCTTTTCTCCGCCAGCTCGTGCGGCGAGGGCTGGTCGGAGGCGAGCTGTGACACGAATTCGTACGGCAAGGACGATTCCCGGTTCCGGCGCACAATCCGGCTGCATTGGCGGGTAACAATCGTCTTGAACCAGCCGGGAAAAGCATTCGGGTCGCGCAGACGGGATAAATGAACGAACGCTTCGGCAAACGATTCCTGCACCGCATCCTCAGCCAGATAAGGGTCGTTCAGTTGATTGCAGGCGACGGCATAGGCCATATCGCCGAATTGGCGGACCAGATGAGCGAATGCATCGCGGTCTCCCTGCTGCGCCGCTTTTACCGAATCCATGCGATGCCATCCTTTCTAACTAGCGTTCTATATCTAAGTGCCGGAGGCTGACGAAAAGGTTACCGGATCGTATAAAAAAGGAGTGCGAAAATCGTACGTTCATTCCGATGGTACTGGAAAAGCTGCCGGTATTCAATGTCAATCGCGCTGTTTTGTCCATCGGGCAAACCGCGCAAAGTCCGCTCGAACGGCCGTACCGGGGAGTAAGCCTTGATTTACGACAGCTTTTGCGGCACAATGGAGAGTATACGACACGGAGGAGATTAGGATGACGGAGACCGGCTCGATACAGAACATGCTGGATAAGATGGCGAGAAGCGGATGGAGAATTACGGACCAGCGAAAGACGATGGCGTCCATCTTCGCAGGCGCGGACGGTTACTTGTCTCCCAAGGACGTGTACGACCAGATGCGGGTCAAATACCCCGGAGTCAGCTTCGATACGGTATACCGTAATCTCCGGATGCTTAGCGAGATGGGCGTATTGGAGCAGTTTTATTTTCTGGAGGGCGGCTTGAAGTTCAGGGCGAGCTGTTCGTCGCACCATCACCATCATTTAATTTGCACCAATTGCGAGAAAACGTTAACGTTCGATTTTTGCCCGATGGAGCAGCTTAATCGTCTGCCGGGTAACTATAAAATTATGAACCACCGCTTCGAAATTTACGGGATTTGCGAGGAATGCCAAAGTTAATAACGGCCGGAGGCGGCACCGGATACGGACTTGCCGGAGGACTTTCCTGAGCGGAAGGGTCTGGCGCTTTTTCCCCAAGCCGCTTTTGCGGCTTTTTGGCCGTTGGCGGAACCGGCGGGCCCACATATAGCCTGTTGACGGAATCAGCGAGTTTGTGTTACGATTAAATAGTAAAAATTACGATTAATCGCGAGGTGCTGTGCATCGATCGATCCGGTCTAGCCCGGTTTCGCAAGGTTGCTGCACGATAACGTATTCGTGTTTTATTATCGTAAAAATTACATATAAGGGAGCGCGATTGCATTGAACGACAACAAAATTCCGGTTACCGTATTAAGCGGCTATTTGGGAGCGGGAAAAACGACGGTGCTGAATCATGTGCTGAATAACCGCAACGGGCTGAAGGTGGCCGTCATCGTTAACGACTTGAGCGAGGTGAATATAGACGCGGATCTGATCAAAAACGGCGGAGGTTTGTCGCGCACGAACGAGAAGCTCGTCGAGCTGTCGAACGGCTGCATCTGCTGTACGCTCAGGGAAGATTTGCTGCACGAGGTGGAGAAGCTGGCGAAGGAGAACCGGTTCGATTACTTGCTGATCGAATCGACGGGGGTCGGGGAGCCTGTGCCGGTCGCCCAGACGTTCACCTATGTCGATGAGGCGCAGGGGATCGATCTGTCGCGGTATTGCCGGCTTGATTGCATGGTGACGGTCGTGGACGCCTACCGGTTCTGGCACGATTATTCGTCGGGGGAGACGCTGCTTGACCGGGGGCAGGCCGTAGGCGAGGAGGACACCCGGGATGTTGTCGATCTGCTCGTCGATCAGATCGAATTTTGCGATGTGCTGATCCTGAGCAAGTGCGATATGGTGGAGGAAAACGACCTGCAACAGCTGGAGGCGGCGCTGCGCAAGCTTCAGCCGAGAGCCAGACTCCTTCGGGCGGTGAACGGGCAGGTCGATCCCGGGCAAATTTTAAATACCGGATTGTTCAACTTCGATGAGGCGAGTGTGTCCGCAGGTTGGATTCAAGAAATGGAGAAGCCGGCCCATACGCCGGAAACGGAAGAATACGGCATATCGTCGTTCGTTTACGAACGGAGACGGCCCTTTCACCCGGGCAGGCTGATGGAATGGATGAGCGAATGGCCGCCGGAAATCGTCCGTGCGAAAGGCATCGTCTGGCTCGCTACGCGCAATGAGATGGGCCAATCGATCAGCCAGGCTGGTCCGTCGATCCAATTCGGCCCCGCCGGTTACTGGATCGCTTCGCTGCCGGAGGAGGAGCGTCGGCTGTATTTGCTGGAGGACGACAAGCTGCGGGCCAGCTGGCATCCGTCATATGGGGACCGGGCAAGCAAGATGGTGATGATCGGGATGGAGATGGATATTCCGTCGATCGCTTCGGCGCTCGATTCCTGTCTGCTGACAGAGGAAGAGATGACGCGCGATTGGCGAAGTTTCCGCGACGAGTTCCCGAAAGCCCCGGCGGAAGAATGGAGCGCGGTCGAACCGTTGTAAGCCCAAAGCGCGAAGAAAAAGAGGCCCCGAGAAGTTTGCCCGTACGGCAGCTTCCCGGTGTGCCTCTTCTTGTGCGCTCAGGAGTCGAACTCAACAGCGGTCTCTGTAACGATGGTCGATATGGCGTGCTTGTAGATTAAGTACTGCTTGCTTTTGGATTCGCGGATCAACACGACGAATTTGTCGAAGGCGTCGATCGTGCCTTTAATCCGGGCTCCGTTCATAATGATGATGGTGCAGATTGCTCGGTTTTTGCGCAGGGTGTTCAGACGGCGGTCTTGAATCAATTCCGCCTTTGTCGGGGCCAGCTCTTCAATCACCAATATCCCTCTCTCTCTACTAATCAGGGTTATCTCTATTATACTATAGATCCGCACCTAATATCATGTCGAGTTACATGAATTTCCAACGTAATCGTAACGGGAAGGCGAAATTTTTCCGTTTCGGAAGGTTTTTCACATCCGATGTGAGAATAGGGTAACTTGTAGATTTCAGAGATCCGCGAAGGAGGAGATCGGATGACGGTTCGGGTTGTGGATGGAAACTTGCTGGAAGCGCAGGAACATATCATCGGCCATCAGGTAAACTGCCAGGCGGTTATGGGTTCCGGTGTCGCAAAAGCGTTAAAATCCCGGTACCCTCAAATATATACGGCCTATATGGAGTATTGCAGCGGCAAAAAGCCGGAGGAACTGCTCGGGCAGCTGCAAATCGTCGAGCTGGACGGCAAATGGGCGGCGAACTTATTCGGGCAGCTGAATTACGGCCGGTCGAGCGCGATCTACACCGACTACCCGTCGCTGCGGCAAGCCCTGTTGTCCCTCAAATTGTACGCGAAAGAACATGGGCTCTCCGTCGCCTTGCCGTATCAGATCGGCTGCGGTCTTGCCAACGGGGACTGGAATGTCGTCGGGCCGATGATCGAGGACGCTTTCCGCGACTACGAATTTACGCTGTACCGGATCGGCTGAGCCGAACCGCCGGCAACGAAAAACCTCCAGAACCATGCGAATGGGTTTTGGAGGTTTTTTAAATTATTTCGTCATTTCTCCGTTGTCGTGACTGAACTGCCACTCGAGGCCGAACTTATCGACGAGACTGCCGTAGCATTTGCTCCAGAACGTTTCCTGAAGCTCCATCCGGACCGTGCCGCCTTCTTTCAGGCTATGGAAGTACGATAGGATATTGTCGAGATTGGAGCTGACGACGGCGAGGCTTATGTTGTTTCCCTGGACGAACGGCATGCCCGGAAAGACGTCCGAGAACATCACGTTGCTGCCGCTGATCTGGAGACGGGAGTGCATGACCAGATCTTTGGCTTCCTCCGGGAGGGTGTAGTCGGGGGGCGGCGGCGCTTCTCCAAAGGTCATAATATGCGGCTGCTCCGTAGCGAACACTTTAGCGTAGAACAGTACGGCCTCCCTGCAATTACCGTTAAAATTCAAGTAAATATCGACAGACACTTGCTTCACTCCTCGTAACCGGATTTGGAAAGGGCGAAAATTGTTGTCCAACAAAATTGTATCATTGATCTGCCTTCTGAGCCAACCTCCTAAGCGGCGATGATCTGTAAAGGTTGTATGGACTGCACCTGAATCTCAGCGGGTCACCTCTAAGGGAAAGCTCAACTTGACTCATCAATCCAATATTCCCCCTGTGTTTCCCGATTAAACTTGTGCAGACGCATTTCGGCTGCATCCGGGGCGGGTCATGGAGAGGACAGCAGACGGTTATGCCGGAATATCCGAATGTAGGCTGCGGCATCAACAATGTCCGCGGAGGGCGGCAGGGTTAGATGGACCGGAAGCGGGGATAGCCAAATGGGGTGCCATTCGGTATACTGTAATTGATAATCATTATCAATACATTTTGATCAACGTGATCAATAAACCGAGGTACACATGAAAACGGAAACCGGTATTCATCGGAATTATATTCAATTTTTTGAAGGGCTCGAACTGCAGCGGAATCCGGAGGACGGTACGGAACCGATGGAGCTCCGGTCCCGGATCGGAGCGGGCTGCTTAAGACGCGTCATCCCCGGTAGCGGGATGAATGTGGTCGTGTCGGATATGACGTTTAACCGCGACTACACGATCTCGCATCGTACCGATGCAGCGATGGTGGAGCTGAGCTATTGTCTGCAGGGCAGCAGAACGATCACGATCGGCGGGAAGCAGTATGCGTTCTCGCCGGGGATGTGCATGTTGCAGCTCGTCCGGGAGCTCGGAGTCCATTTCGAGTTTAACGGGGAAGAGCCTTATCTGATGCTGGCGATCGGAATTCCGGTGTCCACCTTCCACCGGTTTATGGAGGATGCAGCCGGCACCCGGCTGCTCGACTTCTCCTCCCTGCTCGGGACGTCAGTATACCGCAACTTCCAGGAGTCGATCGATCCGGCGTCTTCCGTCAAACTCAGCCGGCTGATGCTGTCGCTTCAGGAGCGCGGCACCAGCAAGCTTGAACTGGAATGCCGCGTGCTCGAGCTGTTGTCCTCCGCCGTCCAGTCTTTGCTGGTCGAGCGCAAGCAGCCGTCGCTGCCCGGCGGCGACAGGGAGAAGATTGAGCGGGCGCGTGACATCATCATGGCCCGCATGGCCGATCCGCCTTCGCTGATCGGACTGTCGCGGATGGTCGGCTTGAACGATTACAAGCTCAAAGTAGGTTTTAAGGAAATGTACGGCACGACGGTATACGGCTATTTGCGGGAAAAACGTCTGGAACAAGCACTGCTGCTCCTCCAGCAGGGCGGCATGAACGTGTACGAGACGTCGCTAACGGTAGGGTATTCGAACCCCAGTTACTTTGCCGAAGCGTTCCGGGTAAAATACGGAGTACCTCCGGGGAGTCTCGTCCGGCGCTCCACAGCGTCACCCGATTTTGGCAACTCCTAAGCCGCTTGGCGGAAGGACGGAAAACTGCTCATTGGAGCAGTTTTTTGAGAGCTCGGAATGTACAAATTCTTCACTGTGGTAAAGCAGGGGAAGTGCCCCTTGCTTGTCAAGCCAGGACGTGCCGCCCAAGTTGCTTATCGCAGCCGTTCGGCGCTTTGTCCCGCCGCTAGCTGAGGGAGGGGAAGGGGAAGCGAATAGGAGCGGTTTGCAGCCTTTAATTGTTCCGAAAACCGGCGTGGAGGCGGAATAAGAGCGGTTTGAAGCTGCTATATCGGCGAAAAAGGCGCAGACCCCTTCAGATGGCGGAAATAAGGGGTACAAATCGCCTCCAATGGTCTCATTCCTCCCCAGATGCCGAAAATAGAGGATGCCAGAGAGGCTGTCGATTCATTGTGTAGAAGTGTTCGCAGGCCGTTCCAAGTGAAAAGTTACCTTCTTCTACTCAAACAGGTTGTCCGGAATCCCTTGATTGAATAAGGTTTGTAAGGTAGGGGATTCCAGACAAAACTCGCCAGAAGGTAATCTTTTCCCTTTCCACTTGGTTGTCCATAATGAATCGACAGCCTCGCCAGAAACTCTTATCTGGTTAGGCAGCAGCCTGTAGGCATGTCGTCTCAGCGAAGCCCAACGCGATCCATTTGCAAGAAACGGGCTTACGGGCTTGGCTTCATTCGGATTCGGGTTATTCTCGCATCCCCTCATCAACGAGCGACTGAGCGAAGGTACCCATTCCCTCCCACGCGCTGGCGGATGGGTTTGTACGCCTCCCAAAAAAGTTTGCGAAGACCGCACTTATTTCACTCCCACGAGCAGGTGGATGGTGTGCACATCAAAGGAACGTCCGAGACTTCACCGGACGTTTTTTCTTGTCTGCACGCTCGGCCGGTTCGGCAACTCTGTACGGCAACATGAGCTCCTGCCAGCAGAGGATAACTTTACCCGGAATAGATGGAACCGGCTGCTGCGGATAACGGAAAGGGCAGCAAGGAGGCGGACAGGGCCAAATCGCATCCGTCCAACCGTCAAAATAATCCGGCTAGAGGTAGAGAAAGGGCTTGGGCCCATTGTATCATTAGTTCGTTCGATGATAATGAATCTCATTTACATGCTAGGTGTCACCGGTCTGTTGGCCCGCGGCAGGAGAACAGCGGCCGTCTCGTCCAAAGCCTCGCCATACACGGCGGACAAGGCCCGGTGGATTCTAAAAGTTGGAGAGGATGTTAACTCGTATGAAGATATTTCGGAAGACGAAGGTGGTTTGTATAAGCTTGATGCTCGCAACCCTGTTGTTCGGCTGCAACCAAGCGGACGACACGTCAGGCGAGGGGGGAGGAGCGGCTGCCGCTCCGGACTCCGCACAACAGACGCACACGGTACGGGACGCGAAGGGCGAAGTCGTCATTCCCGCCAACCCGAAACGGATCGCGGACGTTTCCGGCTCTACGGAGGAGCTGCTGGTGCTTGGCTTTCAGCCCGTACTTACGGGAAATACCGATATGGGCAATCCGGCCGAGGTTACTCCGCTGCTGAAGAGGGAGTTGAAAGGAAAAGTAGCCGTCGGCGGCTGGTTTCAGACGGATGTGAACATCGAAGCGATAATGGAGGCGAATCCTGACCTCATCCTGGCCGGGCCCACCCAGGAGAAAATCGTGGAGCAGCTGTCGAAAATCGCGCCAACCGTACGGGTGCCTCACGGGTTTAACGCTTTCCGGGAACGGTTCGCCTTCGTCGCCGGGACGCTAGGCAAGACCAAGGAGATGGAGACATGGCTGGCGGAGTATGAACAGCAGGCGCTCCAGCAGCAGAAGCGGATTACGGCGGTGACCAAGGACGAGACGTTTGCAGTTGTTGAAGCGACGCAGAAAGAGATCCGGATCTACGCCCGTACCGGCATCGCCGATCTGGTATACAGTGATTTGAAGCTGCCGAAGGCGCCGGGCATCCCGGACCCGGACCCGTGGGGCGGCAAGGTGACCAGTCTGGAGGGGCTTTCGACTTTAAATCCGGACCATCTGGTGCTGTTGACGGACAGCTCCGAGAACGTGCTGGAGAAGAGCAGCATATGGAACGGACTGAAGGCGGTCAAGGCGAGTAACGTGTACCGGATGACGAGCCGGCAAAACTACAACGAAGCTTTTTTCGCGCTAGGCAAACAAGCGCTTCTGAATCAGCTGGCCGAGGATATCGCGAAGCCGAAAAAATAAACGGAGGAACGAGGGGAGGAGTACGATGTCATCCAAGATGGGGTTGGCCCGGCTGTTCGAGATCGCCGGGGAAAGGCGCGGGCTGCTGATCGTCTCCGGTCTGCTTTCGTCGGTTAGCGCACTTTGCATGCTTGTGCCGTATGTGTCGGTTTACTTTATTTTAAAAGAAGTGCTGGAGCATGCCGCGGACCCGGTTTCCGCTGACGGGGGAAGGATGATCCGCTGGGGCGTTATCGCCTTGATCGGCCTGATCGGCGGTCTGGCGACGATGTATGCCGGCGGGATGGCTTCGCATATTGCCGCTTTTCGTATTTTGTACGGCTTACGAGTCAAGCTGGCGTCCCATATCGGCAAACTGCCGCTCGGCTGGCTGACCGGCACGTCGACGGGAACGGTCAAGAAAACGTTGGAGCACAACGTGGAGAAGGTGGAAACGTTCATCGCCCATCAGCTCCCCGATCTCGTTCAGGTGGCGGTTACGACCATCCTGATGATCGCCGTCATGTTCACGCTGAGCGTCCCGCTCGCCGTCGCCTGCCTTATCCCGATCGCGCTTGCGTTCGCGGTCCAGACGTTCATGATGAGCGGACCGAAAAAGAAAGAGCAGGTCAAACTGTATTACGATTCGCTCGACCGGATGAACGGCTCCGCCGTCCAGTATGTGCGGGGGATGCCGGCCGTCAAAGTGTTCGGGCAGACGGTGCATTCGTTTCGCGCCTTTTACGCGGATATGGTCCGGTACCGGGATCATTGCGTGAAGCATACCGATTCGTTTCAGAACGGATATTTGATGTTCAAAGTGATATTGGGTTCATTCGCCGCGTTTATTTTGCCTGTCGGGGTTTTTATGATGAGCCGGGAACCGGGCAGTGTCGCGTTCGCTTCCGTGCTGTTGTTTTTCCTGATCATGGCGCCCGGCGTTTCCGCCCCGATGTTCAAAATTTTGTTTCTGACTTCTATGCTCCGGGATATTAACGAGGGGGTCGAGCGGATCGACCGGATTTTGGCGGAGCAGCCCGTGCCGGAGACGGGCAAGCCGATACGGCCGGACTCCTATGACGTCATCTTCGATCAGGTCTCCTTTTCGTATGGCGGGAATTCGGGTGGCGGCGATGCGCTGACGAACATTACGTTTACGGCGAAGCAGGGGGAGACCACGGCGCTCGTAGGACCGTCGGGTGCGGGCAAGTCGACGGTGGCGGCGCTCGTGCCGAGATTTTGGGACGTGGGGACGGGAGCGGTAAGGATCGGCGGCATCGATGTGCGGGATATGGCGACTCCCGATTTGATGAATACCGTCGCCTTCGTCTTTCAGGAGTCATTCCTTTTTTACGATACCGTCTATGCCAATATCGCGATCGGGCGCCCGGATGCGAAGCCGGAGGACGTATACGCTGCGGCGAAAGCGGCTCAATGCCTGGACTTTATCGAGAACCTCCCGCACCAGTTCGATACGTTGATCGGGGAAGGCGGCGTATATTTGTCAGGCGGCGAGGAGCAGCGGATTGCCGTAGCCCGGGCGATTTTGAAAAACGCCCCTGTACTTGTCCTGGACGAAGCGACCGCTTTCGCCGATCCGGAGAACGAATACGAGATGCAGCTGGCGCTTCAGGAGCTGGTGAAAGGGAAGACGGTTCTGGTCATCGCCCACCGACTGTCTACGATCCGTGATGCCAGACAAATTCTCGTTCTGGACGGAGGACGCATCGCGGAGAAAGGGACGCATGGCGAGCTGCTCGCTGCGGGCGGCTTGTACAACCGGATGTGGCGGGCGTACCGAAACGCCGGAGAGTGGCAGATGAGCAAGGACAAGGAGGCTGTGCCCGGACATGAACATGCTGCGCAACATAACCGCGGGTAATCCCCGTGCTTTACTCAAGCCCGTCTTGTTAACGTCGCTCGCCAATCTGGCGGGAATCGTGCCTTTTGCGCTGCTGGCGGAAGCGGCCAGGCTTCTGTTCGAACCGTTTGCATCTCCCGGAGCGGCGTTCGATACGGTACGGCTTTGGTGGGTGTGCGGAGCGATGGCGGCTTCGCTGGTGGTGCTGTACCTGTGCGAAATACCGGCGTACAAGGCGCAATTCCGCAGTGCATACAGCGCGGCGGCGGAAGGGAGAGCGCGGCTGGCCGAACATCTGCGCAAGCTGCCGCTCGGCTACTTGAACAAGCGCGATCCCGGCGATCTGGCGGGTATGATGATGGGCGACTTTACGATGCTGGAGCACGGCATCTCCCATCTTGTCCCGCAAATGATCGGCGCGGTCGTCATGCCGGTTGTCGCGCTCGCCGGTCTGGCGCTGCTCGACTGGCGGATGGCGCTCTCGCTGTTCGCCGCGCTTCCGGTTGCCGTCCTGCTCGTCCTGGCGACCTCCGGACTCCAGCGGAAGCTCGGCTCCCGGCATATGCGGGCCAAGATCGGCGCGGCGAACCGGTTCCAGGAGTATTTGAGCGGCATCCGTGTCATCAAAGCGTACAATATGACCGGAGACCGGTTTGCCCGGCTGGAACGTTCGTTTCTGGACCTTATGCGCGAGAGCATCCGGCTTGAGGGGACGCTCGGACCGGTCGTGCTTAGCGCGATCGTTTTCATCCGGGCGGGGCTTACCCTGATGGTCATCACGGGGGTATACATGCTGCTCGGCGGAAGTCTGGATCTTGTCGTATTCGTCGCCTTTCTTCTCGTCGGTACCCGGTTGTTTGATCCTTTGACGACTGCGCTTACCAGTTATGCGGAATTCCGGTACTACGAGCAGGCGGGGGAGCGGATCGTACAACTGATGCAGGAGCCTGTCATGCAAGGGGATCAGCCGCCGCCGGAAGGACACGATATCGAATTCAGGCAAGTCACGTTCGGCTATCTCGACAAGCCAGTGCTGAGAGACGTGAGCCTGCGCATGCCGTCCGGCTCCTTTACAGCGCTCGTCGGCCCGTCGGGAAGCGGGAAAAGCACCGTGCTCCGGCTGATTGCCCGTTTCTACGATCCGGACCAGGGGGAAGTGACGATGGGCGGGCAAAAGATCCGGACGATCGATCCCGAGGCGCTGCTGAGCAAAGTCTCGATGGTGTTTCAGGACGTCTATCTGTTTCAGGATACGATAGCGAATAATATCGGGTTTGGCCGGAGCGGCGCGACGCGCGAAGAGATCGAAGAAGCGGCGCGGCTTGCCTGCTGCCACGAATTTATAAGCAAGCTCCCGCACGGTTACGATACGATGGTCGGCGAAGGCGGCAGCACGCTGTCGGGCGGCGAGAAACAGCGGATCTCGATCGCGAGGGCGATGCTGAAGCAGGCGCCGGTCGCCCTGCTGGACGAAGCGACGGCTTCGCTCGATCCCGAGAACGAGGCGGATATCCAGCAGGCGATCGACCGGCTCGTGTCAGGCCGGACGGTGGTCGTTGTCGCTCATCGGCTGAAGACGGTCCAAAGCGCCGACTGCATTGTCGTGCTGGAGCGAGGGCAAGTCGTCGAGCAAGGACGTCATGACGAGCTGATGGCCGTTAACGGCCTGTACGCCCGCATGTGGAGACGGCAGCACGAGTCGGGCGATTGGCGGATCGGGACGAGAGAACCGGTGTAACGATAGGCGCTCCTTTTGCCAAGTCTTCAACCGCATCCGCTATGACGCTATCTCAAAACGAAACGAACCCCCGCTGGCACCGGCCGGCGGGGGTTCGCTATTTCCAACCATGCAGTCGCTTTCGAACTTATGCCGTCGTAATCGACAGCGTCCAGCCGCCGGCAATCGAACCGTCCGAAATTTGATCCACATCGTCGACGATAAAAAGCTGCCACGTTCCATTCGGCGACTGGCCGTTGAATACGTTAAGCAATTCTCCGTAAGGAGGTGTCGGAGCGGGAAGCGGGACGTGATCGTCGGCGGATACACGCTCGGCTGGTACGTTCCGGAGACGAGCGGACCGGCGTCTGGGATTTTGGCAGCCGCGCTGTCGTCAAAGGTGATCGTCTGGTTGACGACAGCGGCGTCTCCTCCCGCGCTTGCCATCAAGTAACAAGTTTGCCCCTGCGGTCCGACAAGCAGCATGCTGTCCGGTCATCGATAACGGGGGGAGCGTGCGGCATACATTGGAGGGGCGGCGGTACGTTTTACCGAATCAAGCGGCAGGCGTCCCGGGCAATTAGGTACAAGGACCCGCAGACCTTTCGTTGTTGAAAATTTATAATCGTTTTCAAGGGAATGCGAATCATACTACATCATTTGGTTATGGCGGTGAAGCAACAGTGGAACAACAGACGAAAATCACAACGATTGCGGAGGAGATCGCGGATGCGGTCAACAGGTGGTTCGATCAGATCGAGAAGAAGGATGCCGGGGAGATTGTAAGACGCACGACGCTGCAAATCGGCATCCACGATTATTTGCGCTTCGAATACAAGGACGGCCGCATCCGTCTTTATTCGTATGACGATGATTTCGGCTCGCCGGAAGTGGAGGAGCAGGGCAGCCGCTGGACGGAACCTTTGACGAAGGAGGCGATCGGAATCGGGCTGCTGCCGCAGTTGCAAGAGCATCTGCTGCTACGGATCACGCGTTACCCATCGAATCCGCTGCTGAACTACAAGTTTACCGTAATCGGCGAATTCACGCTGGCGGACGGCAAACTCGTCGTCCCGGTCGTGGACTATGTCGATGAGGGGAAAAAAGCACAGCTGCTGCTAAGGCTCGACCAATACATACAGAACAAGCTGCGCAGCGGACAGTATCCTACGAAACCGCTGGAAACCTTTTTTCTATCGAATCATTTGGTAGATCCGGGCTTGTATCCGAACGTTGACGCGGCCGGCATCATGAGCCTGTACGAGCGGGTCATCGAGCTGAACAAAAGCAGCAAGGAGAAGCTGGCCGAGCATCGGGCTACATTTATCCGCGCGTTGAGCCAGTGGACGGAAACCGTCTTCCTCCCGCGGCACTTCGATTGCAGGAAGGAACAATGGGGCCTCCCGGTTTACACGATGAAAGCAATCGGCGAGCAGCCGCCCGTAGATCCGGAGCAGATGGAGCTTGCGCTGCACACGGCGATACTCATTATCAAACACGAGCCGAATTACAGCAGACAAACGGGACTGGACTTGCTCGAGCGGCTGAAGGAACTCGGCAGCGACAAGGCGGAACGGATCATGAAGGAAGGCAGCGGCACGATGGATGCGGCGGTTGTCGGATATCGGGACGATCTTCTGGAATGCCGGGCCAACGACGTATTTTCGACCGTGACGATGCAGATCAAGAAGGAGTGTGCCGACAGTTACGCCAAAGCGATCGATTTTATATGCAATTTGCTCGAAAAGGGGTTTTCCAAAAGCTACCGGATCAAGCTGAAGTCTCAAGCCAAGCACGTCCTCCCCGTACCGGGACTGGACAAATCGCAAACGCACCGGTTTTTCGCCAACGCGTTGCAATATGCCGAACTGTATCCGAAGCTGGAAACGTACGCGAAGCTCGCGATCGCCGAGTATGAATGGTATGACGATACCGAAGGAGAGGCGTGCTGCATGCCCGGTACGTATGCCGTATTCGGACTGGGGCTTGCGGACCGGCGGTATTTCCCGTTGATCGAATCGTATATGCGTTGTGTGGACGAAGAGCATCAGTCGGTGCAGACGGCTTTCACCCTGACCTTCGTCAAACAGTACGGAATCGACGAGTCGACGATCTCGACCGTAGCGGCCTGTCTTCTGAAGTGTACGGAAGGCCGATTCGCCAAGCAGCTCGCCAAGGAGCGGGCTTTGTTCGAAAACGAAGCGGTCCTGCAAGCTTTGGCTGCTGTCATTCAAGGTATGGAGCCGTATGAGGCCGAGCATCTCGTAGATATCGTCTGGGGCGGCGCAGACAAGCTGCAGGCGCGAGTCCGCAAAGAAAAAGGAGAGCTTGCGCCGTTATTAGCCTCCATCCTGTCATTCACGGACAAGAAACGTCGCCTTCCCTGAAGGGAGTGTGTGTTCGGATGGCTGCCACTTAGGGATGCCTCGATCCGAAAGCGAATCTGACTATTCGCTTTCGGATTGAGACATCCTTTTTGGGTTAAGTTGAACCGTGCAACCCGTCAAACTGTTGCCCCCGTTAAACTGCAAGAATAAATAAAGGTGTTTTCTGCAAACTTAAGGGATGGAGATCGTTTCCTGACTAATCGGCGATGATTCCGAAAAGGCGGTGAGGAAATTGGTGAAAAACGGTTCGATCACATTTGCGCAAACGATTATGATCATGATGCTGGGAACCGGTCTTATGAATCACGTTATCGTGATACCGGTTTTAATGGAGGTAGCAAAACGAGATGCATGGGTAAGCGTTATATTGGCCGGCGTCATCAATATAGCATGGGTGGCATTGCTGTATACGGCTTTATCTAAAACACGCCATATTCATGTATTTGAATGGCTGGGGAAAGCTTATTCCCCGGTACTTGCGAAAATGCTCGCGGGGGTAGCCTGTCTGTATATGCTGCTTCTGTGCGCCATCACCCTGCGCGATACCTCGACCTGGATTCATCTGACCTTTTTGCCTAAAGTTCCTATATTCGTTTTGGCCTTGTGTTTCGGAGTCTTATGCTTGTTTAACGCCTACGCCGGGATCCGCTCGATCGCGAGTATGTCCGGATTATTGCTGCCGTTTGTCGTGGTGTTCGGATTTTTTGTAATGACGGCCAATATTCCGAATAAACGTTATGCACTGCTGCAGCCAATTCTAGAGTCGGGCATGAAGCCGGTCTGGAGCGGGACGATTTATGTGGCGGCAGGGCTGATCGAGATCGTGTTGCTGCTGTTTCTGCAGCAGCACATCCGTTCGACGTATTCTTTGTGGCATGTGCTCGTTTTAGCATTCATATTGACCGGCTTGACGATCGGTCCCGTCATGGGAGGGATCGCGGAGTTTGGCCCGGAGAAACTGGCGATGTTAAGATATCCGGCGTTCGAAGAATGGAGGCTGGTCACGATAGGGCGTTATATTGAACATGTGGATTTTCTTAGCATCTATCAATGGTTCTCCGGCGCATTTATCCGGATCTCACTTTCGATGTTTCTATTCGCCGATATGCTGAGTATCCGAAAACCCCGGAGTAAGAAAACCGTATTCACCCTCGTCTTGCTGGTTTCCGTCCTTTTTACTGTTTATGCGATCGGAGACGACCAGTTCCTTGATATACTGCGCGATTATGTGCTTCCGGCCGTAGTAGCGGTTATTACGGTTTACACGTTAATGCTTATCGCGCTAATCCATGCCAAGAGAAGAAGGGGGGAGAGTCATGGCTGATTATAAGTGGGATGAGGCAAATCTTCGCGATTTATTTACGCTGTGCGCGGATGTCAATTTCGAAAAGTATGAACTTTCGGGCTCTAACGACAGCGCCCCCGCTTCCGTACTGCTTATTTACTGCAGCGGCATGTGCAATAATGCGGATATCGATCGTTACGTCTTGCCGGGCATTCTGGAGCTGTACCGGAAACATACGATATCGAGCAGCATGCAGCTGGAGGAACATCTGAAGCTCAGGACCAGGCCGGTCGACGATCATTTACATTCCGAGAATATGGTACGGGACATATTTAGCGGCCAGTTGCTTCTTAGGTTCGAACCGCTCGGGAAGCTTTTCGCGATCGACTTGGCGGATCCGCCTAAACGAACGACGGAGGAGCCGAACACCGAAGTTTCCGTCAGGGGGCCGAAAGACGGTTTTACCGAGGAAGTCAGTGTTAACCTAGCTTTAATCCGAAAGCGGCTGAAATCGAATCAACTGGCGGTCGAGTCATTTACTTTCGGAAATGAAACCGAGACAAAGGTCTATCTATTGTATATGAATAACAAGATCTTGCCGGAGATAGCAAGTGAAATCCGTTGCAGGCTGGCGAAGGTGAAGCGGACGGAACTGATAAGCTCTACGCAGCTGGAGGAGACTTTAGCCGGCTTTTCCCTGTTTCCGCTGTTTGCTTATACGGGTCGGCCCGATTTTGCCGTTAATTCCTTGATGCATGGGCGGTTTATCCTCCTCGTGAATGGCTCGCCCACGGCCTCGATCGCCCCCGTCACTTTAAGCTTTTTGCTTAACACGTCGGAGGACGCACACACCCTGAATATATTCGTTATGTTTACCCGGATGATGCGCCTGGTCGGACTGCTGCTCTCTCTCTTCTTGCCGGGTTTTTGGATCGCGCTGCTTGCTTATCACCAGGACCAGATTCCGTTCTCGCTGCTCGCCACATTGGTCATATCCAGACAAGGAGTTCCATTGCCCGTACCTTTGGAGGCGTTTGTTATGCTTCTCTTGTTCGAACTGTTCCGCGAAGCGGGGATGCGTCTGCCTTCCGCATTCGGACAGACCTTGTCGGTTGTCGGCGGATTGATCATCGGCCAAGCCGCAATTAGTGCGGGAATTACAGCGCCAGGTATTCTGGTCATTGTAGCGATATCGGTGCTCGCGACCTTTACGCTGGTGAATCAGCATATGGTCGGCATCGTCAGCCTCTTGAGAGTGGGAGTATTGCTGATCAGCGGTTTTTTGGGCATGTTCGGGTTCCTTTTTAGCCTGCTGGCCATTGCGTTATACCTGGTTAACCTGAAGTCGTTCGGCATTTATTACATGGAACCGCTTGCGCCGCCGAGCTTGAAGGATGTGTGGAAAGTTTGGTTCCGTATTCCATGGGGGAGGCAATTCAAGGTACCGGGTATTCTGCAAGGAATGAAACGATCGGGGGGAGGTAAGCGGCGATGAGAGTGTTTCGCTCCTTCATAATTGTTGTCCTGTTCTCCGTTACGTTGTCAGGCTGTTGGGGAATGCGGGAAATCGAGCATATGAACTACCTCAACTCGGTTGGCATAGATTATCGTGATGGGAAAATTGTATTTTACGGGCAAATTATAAGCTATTTTAACGTCGCCAAAAAAGAGGGCGGGGATCCGGGACAAAAACAGATCATCTCGACCATGAAGGCGGAAGGCGATACGTTTGACAAGGCGGTATTCAACATGTATACAACCACTCAGCAACGTGTTGCATGGAGCCATGTCAAAGCTTTGGTATTTACCGAGCAGGCATTGAAGAAGAATATTATCGAGCAAGTATTTGACGTATGGGACCGCTATTACGAAAACCGCTATACCATCTGGATTTTCGCTACGAAGGAACCGATTGAAAAAGTGCTCGAAGCAAAGCCGGCTCAAAATATTTCTGTCGTTTATTCCCAATTAAACGATCCGACGAATGTATATTCGCAAAGCTCGGTCGTGACACCGATCTATTTGTACGACTTTATGCGTACATGGTATGAGAAAAGTCAATCGTTGAAAATTCCGTATTTAACCATTGATGAGAACTGGAAAGAGAATGGAAAAATGTTGCCGAAGCTCCAAATCAACGGAATAGGTGTATTTCAAAACGGGAAATACAAAGGGTATATACCGCGCATTCGACTTCATGGACTCCGATGGTTAACCAAAAAAACGGACCGAACTCCGCTCTATGTTAAAGAGAACGGTAAAAGCGCTGATGAGTCGACGCTCGTTATGGAAAATGTAAAACCTAAAATCAAAGCTGAAGTCCAAAACGGAAAAGCCGAATTCAAGATCGAGGTTAGGACCAAAGGGAACATTCCGCAGTTGCTGCAGCCATTGTCACAGCAAAAACTGGAAAAACTTGCAGCCGCAAAGATTAAAGCTGAAATCGAACAAACCTATATGGAAGGGCTGCGACTTGATTCGGATCTTCTGGGTTTATCCGAAGCCTTATTTCGCTCCAAGCCGAAGCAATGGCACGAGCTCGCCCGAAACGGCAAACTGCCTCTGGAGCCGGACTCGCTCGTTTCAATCGAAGTAAAAGCGAGCATCCTGAGCGGCGGAATATCTAAAATCAAGCAAGAGTGACAACGATACGAATATTACTTCTGGTGCGGTTAGACCATGGGCGATGCCAAATGGTTTAGCCGCTTTCTCATGTCAGACCGTTATTCCCGCTCAAACGAAGCAATGCTATTTTTTTCCTTAAAGAATAGGTTTATTTGATATTGACAGCGGTCGAATTCATCCTTTAATATTAATACCACTGGAGAATATAAATCGAAAAAAACATAAAATCTTAAAAAACATCAGTTTTTTCACTGTGAAAACGTTATAATTTTCATTAATTTGTTCACTGGTGAAAATAATGGAGAGATGGATAGTGAAAAAGCACGATCAGGATTTTATGAAAAGGCAAAACCGGCTCACTGTTTTTGAAATCATCAAAAACCAGCAGCCGATCTCCCGTGCTTCCATCGCCAAGCAGACCGGCATGAGTCCCACTACGGTAAGCCGCATCGTCGGCGAGCTGACGGAAGAAGGGTACCTGCTCGAAACCGAACAAGTATCCGCCGGCTTGGGCCGCAAATCGACGCTGCTAGCGATGGTCGATGCTGCCGTGTTGTCTGTCGGCGTCGAGCTGGACCGTCATCGCATCCATATCGGCATCGTGGACATTCAGGGTAAGGTGGTAGCCAGCGGCACGTATCCGCGTGCGGCGGATGAAAGCGCTGAGATTACGCTGGAGAGGATCGGAGCCGAGATCAATCGCCTGACCCATGAAAATGAGATCGACTGCGCCCGCCTGATCGGAATCGGTATCGGCCTTCCCGGGATCGTAGACAACGACAACGGAGTCGTCATTTTCTCCGTCCAGCTTGGCTGGAAAAATGTCCGTCTCGCCGAAAGGTTGAAGGAAATTACCGGATACGACGTGGCGGTGGACAATGAGCTCAAAGTGAAAGCGCTTGCTGAACATTTGAAGGGCGCCGCCATCGGCTCGAACCGTACCGCGCTGCTCGGCTTCGGCAACGGCGTAGGTTCTGCGCTTATCGTCGAAGGGGAGATTTACCGCGGTAAAACGAACAGTGCCGGTGAAATCGGCCATACGACGATCGACCCGAACGGGATGATGTGCGACTGCGGGAAAGCGGGCTGCCTGCAAACGTATATCAACATTCACTCGCTGCTGGTCGAAGCGAACAAGACGCATCCGGTCCGCACGATTGAAGAGTTGTTTGAAGCGAGGCGGGCGGGGGAACGCTGGGCCGTTTATTTGATCGACCGGGCGCTTATGTACATGGCGATTACGATTAATAACGTCGTATGCATGTATAACCCGGACAGCGTTATATTAAGCGGAGAGCTGGCGGACAAGTTCCCGGAAATTTACCAGGAAGTTGTGGAGCTGTGTATCACCAGATTCGTCTGGGAGCCGCTGCGCGGAACGTTCACGATTCTGCGTTCGGAGCTAAGCGAGCAAGGCGTCGTCATCGGTTCCGGATTGATGTCGCAAAATTGTTTTTTTGCCTTGGAGTAGACGGGACCGCAAATGGTTGAATTTGGGAGGGAACAAGATGAGGTTCATACCTTTAGTAGAAGAATACCGGGGCGGCGTGCTGGAGAATGTAAACTATGGAGCCGTTGCCGTTGTCGACGAGAAAGGCAAGGTCCTGTACTCGGCGGGCAATCCGGAGCATCTTACGTTTTTGAGATCGGCGGCCAAGCCGTTTCAGGCGATTCCCGCGATGAAGCGGCGGGTCGAAACCGTATATGGCCTTGAAGGCCGTGAAGCCGCACTGTTTGCGGCATCCCACCGGGGTGAAGCGTTCCATATCGACGCGCTCGAATCGATGCTTCGCAAAACCGGCATTTCGGAAGACGCGCTTCACTGCTGCGCGACGTACCCGCTGAACGAAGACGCGAAGG
The DNA here is from genome assembly GCF_058135425.1 of Paenibacillus sp. MAH-35. Classification (NCBI taxonomy): domain Bacteria; kingdom Bacillati; phylum Bacillota; class Bacilli; order Caryophanales; family Paenibacillaceae; genus Paenibacillus; species Paenibacillus sp. MAH-35. The sequence goes on along the minus strand of NZ_JBYUPU010000008.1, from coordinate 73,286 downwards.
CGCTCCGGCATCAGACCCATGAGCCGAAGCGGAGAATTTTCCACAACTGCTCGGGCAAGCATACCGGTCTTATCGCCCTGTGCAAACATATGGGCTGGGACGAGCGGACGTACTACGATCCGGAACATCCGGTTCAGAAGGAAATCGTTCGGACACTAGCTTATTTCGCCGAAGTGCCGGAAGAGTCGATTCCGCACGGTGTCGACGGCTGCGGCTTGCCGATCTTCGCGCTTCCGCTGCACAAAATCGGCTACTCTTTCTTGAAGCTCGCTTGCCCGGATCTGATCGAAGATGAAGAGACGCGCGATGCCGCTGCAAGGATGGCCAAGCTCATGAATGAATATCCCGACATGATAGCGGATACACGGTTCGTATGCTCCGAGCTGCTCAAGGACCCGAATTTGACGGCCAAGGGCGGGGCGAAGGGGGTATACGGCATCGGTCTCCGGAAGGAACGGCTGGGCATCTCCCTGAAAGTATCCGACGGCTCCGAGTTAGTATGGCCGTGCATCATCGCCTCGATTCTGGAGCGGATCGGGTATGACAATCCGGAGACGATCGAGCGGCTGTACAAGCTGGTTCCCAATACGATCGTTAACGACGGGGGAACGGAAGTCGGCGAACGCCGGGCGGTATTCGAACTCAAGCTTAATCGAGAATAACTTCCTGATCTGCGCCAAGGCGGGGGGCGGGACAGTCCGGATCGATTCACATACGGGCCTGATCCAACTTCCGCGTGCGGCGCAGGGCAGGAGCGATTCTATACAAACAAACACCTTGGGGAGTGAAACAAAAATGAAGGCTATGGGAAGAAAAACATGGTCGATGCTGATGCTGCTGCTGATCGTAGCGGTAGTGGCCGCAGGTTGTGGTGGCAAAGCCGGCAACAAAAGCACAGAAGGCGCTAACGCCGGTCAAGGCGAAGGCAGCAAAACGGTTTCCAAAAACAACAAGGACATCGTAGTTGCCATCAATGCCAACTTTATTACGCTTGATCCCCACAATACCAGCGATACCCATTCGATTACAGGCGCTAGAACCATGTACGAAGGTTTGATGGGCTTCGACGAGAACATGAACGTCGTGCCGGTATTGGCCGAATCGCACAAAATCAGCGAAGACGGTCTCGTATATACGTTTACGCTGAAGGATAACGTCAAGTTCCATGACGGCACTGATTTCAACGCCGAAGCGGTCAAGATCAATCTGGATCGTCTTCGCGACGAGAAAAACAACTTGAGACTTCGCAAAAGCTTTGCAAAAGTTACAAATGTAGAAGCTAAAGACGCCAAAACGGTTGTCATTACGCTGAGCGAGCCGTATAACGCCTTCTTGAACAAAATGGCGATGGCTCTGATGATCAGCCCGAAAGCTTTGAAAGAGCAAGGCGAGAATATCGGTAAAAATCCGGTAGGAACCGGTCCGTTCAAATTCAAGGAATGGGTGCAGGGCGACCGTCTCGTAGTCGTGAAAAACACCGATTACCGTCAAAAAGAGCTTCCGAAAGTCGATAGCATTACGTTCAAGCCGGTACCGGAGAACGGCTCGCGGATCGCGATGCTGAAAACCGGCGAAGCGGACTTCATCTATCCGATGCCGACCGAGCAAGTTTCCGAAGTGGAAGGACAGAAAGATATCGTCGTAGACAAAATCGATTCGACCATTGTCCGTTACGTGACACTGAATACGATGAAAAAGCCGTTTAACGACGTGAAAGTGCGTCAAGCGATCAACTACGCGATCAACAAAGATGCGTATATCAAAGTCGTTAAATCCGGTCTGGGAGCGAAGCTGAATTCCACGATGTCTTCCAAAACCCAGTACTACTCCAAGCAATCCGGCTACGAGTACGATGTAGAGAAAGCGAAAAAGCTGTTGGCCGAAGCCGGCTATGCAGACGGATTCACCGCCGAAATCTGGGGCGAGAACGATTCCGAAACGATGAAAGGCATGCAGTTCATTCAGCAGCAGCTCGCGCTTGTGGGCATCAAGCTGGAAGTGAAATCGATGGAAGGCGGCACGCTGTCGCAGCAGATCAACTCGGCCAAAACGCCGGAAGAAGCGAAGATTCAAATGTGGTATGTAAGCTGGTCCCCGTCGTCCGGCGATGCCGACGGCGCGACAAGAGGTTTGTTCAGCAGCGAGATGTTCCCTCCGGCCGGAGCGAACACCGCTTATTACAAAAACGCGAACGTCGACAAATGGATTGCAGACGCGAACAAAGCAATCGATCCGAAGCAAGCCGGTTCGATCTACGCTGACATCCAGAAGCAAATTTGGGAAGATGCGCCATGGGCGTTCATGGGTGTTGACCAGGTCATCTCGGGCAAGCGCGCTTACCTGAGCGGCGTCAAAGTATACCCGGACGGCTCTATCAGCGTTCGCGATGCCGAAGTGAAGTAATTAACGTTGGATTGGATAACGGGGCCGTTTCTGTATATGTTGCTGCGGAAGCGGCCTCTGTTATGTACTTAGCATACTGAAGGGAGGCTCTCGTGTTGGGGAGATACGCGTTACAAAGACTTCTTGGAGTCATTCCTCTGCTGTTTGTCGTATCGGTGCTCGTCTTTTTGTTCATCCATTTGATCCCCGGCGACCCGGCGCGGCTCGTAGCGGGGAAAGATGCTACGCTGGAAGAAATTAACGGCATACGCGAGCAGCTTGGGCTGAACTTGCCGCTGTGGCAGCAATATTTGAACTATATGGGGAAACTGTTGTCGGGCGATCTGGGCAGTTCGCTGCGCTCCGGCTTGCCGGTATCGGACATGCTGATAAGCAGATTGACCCCGACCGTCATTCTTACATTTACAAGCCTCGGCTGGGCACTGGTGATCGGCTTGCTGATCGGAACGATCTCGGCCGTATACCGCAACCGCTGGCCTGATTATACCGGGATGCTGACGGCGATATCCGGCATTTCCGTGCCGGGCTTCTGGCTGGGTCTCGTTCTGATCCAGATCTTCTCGGTACAGCTCGGCTGGTTCCCGACAGGCGGCGTGGATTCGTGGAAATCGTACGTATTGCCGTCGCTTACGCTTGGAGCGGGCATTATGTCCATGCTGGCCCGATTCTCGAGATCGTCGATGCTGGAAACGATGAGAGAGGACTATATCCGGACCGGGCGCGCGAAGGGACTTCGGGAGTTCGTCGTCGTCGGACGCCATGCGCTTCGCAACTCGCTGATTCAGGTCGTAACCGTGGCCGGTTTGCAGTTCGGATTTTTGCTGGGCGGTTCGGTTATGGTGGAGACGGTGTTCAGTATTCCGGGTCTCGGCAGACTGCTGGTCGACTCGATCGCTTTCCGCGATTACACCGTTATTCAAGCTCTCCTGTTATTGTTTGCCACCCAGTTTATTTTAATTAATCTTATCGTCGATTTGCTGTACGGGGTACTCAATCCGAAAATCCGGTATGCGTCGAACTAGGAGGAGATCTGAATGAACAACAATTCGACGAGTGTGGGGGCCGGTTCCTCCGAGTCTGGAGCAACAATCCAGATAAAGCGACCGAAAGGCCGGCTGGCCCAGTTTTTTCGCAATTTCAGCAAACAAAAAATATCGCTGGCGGCAGGTGTATTCATCCTACTGCTGGTGATCATCGCGTTATTCGGTCCTTATCTGACTCCCTACGACCCGAACGAACCGGATTACGACGCGCTGATGACTCCTCCGTCGGCCGCTCATTGGGCGGGAACGGATGAGTACGGCCGGGATATTATGAGCCGGCTTATCGACGGGACGCAGTTGACGCTTGCGGTCAGCTTAAGCGCGGTGTTTATCGCGGCGGTGTTCGGTACTGTGCTCGGGCTGCTTAGCGGTTATTACGGGGGATGGCTGGACCGGCTCATTATGCGGGGCAGCGACGTGCTGTTCTCGTTTCCCGATCTGCTGCTCGCGATTGGAATCGTCGCGATACTGGGTCCGGGCTTGTCCAACGTGGTAATTGCCGTGGCGGTGTTCGGCACGCCGTCTTTTGCAAGAATCATTCGCAGTGTTACGTTATCGGCCAAAGAAACGTTGTTCGTGGAAGCGGCGCGGTCGATGGGCGCCAAAAACGGACGTATTATATGGAAGCATATTTTTCCGGAGACTGTCCCGAGCATTATTGTGAATGTGACGATGAAAATCGGCGGTGCGATATTGGCCGCATCTTCGCTCAGCTTTCTCGGTATGGGCGCCAAGCCGACCGAGCCGGACTGGGGAGCCATGCTGAGCATGGGGCGGGACTACTTGAGTATAGCTCCGCATATTGTGTACATTCCCGGAGCGGCGATCTTTTTGACCGTACTTGCTTTTAACCTGGTTGGGGACGGACTGCGTGATGCTCTAGATCCCAAAGCGAAAAAATAAGGGGAGGGCCAGACCGTGACGCCTAGATTGCTTGAAGTGCAAGGATTGAAAACGGAGTTCAGACGCGATGGCGGCAGCGTAATGGCGGTGTCCGGCGTTGACTTTCACATAAATAAAGGCGAAGTATTGGGCCTGGTCGGCGAATCCGGCTGCGGCAAAAGCGTAACCTCCTTATCGATCATGCGGCTGCTCAAGGATACGCCGGGACGGATCGCCGGAGGCGCAGTCCGCTTTCAAGGCACCGATCTGACCCAGCTGAACGAGAAGGAGATGCGGCGGTTTCGCGGGAACGAACTCGCGATGATTTTCCAGGAGCCGATGACTTCGCTGAACCCGGTGTTGCGCATCGGCCTTCAACTGGAAGAGCCGATTATGCTGCATCTCGGATACAGCCGGAAGCGCGCGAGGGAGCATGCGATCCATACGTTAAAGCTGGTCGGGATTCCGCGCGCCGACGAGGTGATGAACGATTATCCGCACCAGTTGTCCGGAGGAATGAGACAGCGGGTGATGATCGCAATGGCGATGGCGTGCGGTCCGAAGCTGCTGATCGCCGACGAACCGACGACGGCGCTCGATGTGACGATTCAGGCGCAAATTCTCGATCTGATGAAACGGCTGAAGGAAGAGCAGGAGATGGGCATGCTGCTGATCACGCACGACCTGGGCGTCGTTGCGGAGATGTGCGACCGCGTCGTCGTCATGTACGCCGGGCGGGTCGTCGAAGAAGCGTCGGTGACCGACCTGTTCGAGCGGCCTCAGCACCCGTATACGAAAGGCTTGATTCATTCCGTGCCGAAGCTGCGGCAAAAAGTCCGGAGGCTCGAGTCCATCCCGGGCAACGTCCCGGATCTGAGCGCGATGCCGAAAGGCTGCAAATTCGCACCGCGTTGTCCGCATGTAATGGATCACTGCCTAACGGAGGAGCCGCAGCTACTGCCCCTCGCAGAAGCGGCGGACCGCAAAAGCCGCTGCTGGCTGACGGAGCCGGTTCAGGAAGGAGGGAGAAGCGAATGAAAGAGACGCCACTTATCGAAGTCAAAGGGCTGCAAAAGTCGTTTACGATCAAAAAAGGCTGGTTCGGTGTTACCAAACATCTGAAAGCGGTGGACGGCATCACATTCGCGATCCGCAAAGGAGAGACGTTCAGTCTGGTCGGCGAGAGCGGCTGCGGCAAGTCGACGACGGGCCGGCTGATCACGCGTCTGCTGAAGCCTAACGGCGGCGAAGTATGGTTTAACGGGCACAACATCAGCGATTACACCGATAATCAGATGCGGCCGCTGCGCAAAGATATGCAGATGGTATTCCAGGACCCGTACGCTTCGCTGAATCCCCGGATGAAAGTGAAAGAGCTTGTCGCCGAGCCACTGCTTATTCATACGAAGCTTGGCACGAAAGAACGGGACAAGCTGGCGCATGAGCTGCTGGAGACGGTAGGTCTTAGCAGCTTTCACGCCGAGCGCTACGCCCATGAGTTCAGCGGGGGCCAGCGGCAGCGGATCGGCATCGCGCGGGCGCTGTCCGTCCGTCCGAGCCTGATCGTGGCGGATGAACCCGTATCGGCGCTCGACGTGTCCATCCAGTCGCAGGTGCTGAATCTGCTGCAGGATCTTCAGGAAGAGTACGGACTGACGTATTTGTTCATCTCCCACGATCTGAGCGTAGTCGAGCATATTAGCGACCGGATCGGCGTTATGTATCTGGGTACGCTGGTGGAGACGGCCGAGAAGGACGTGCTGTACGATCGTCCGCTTCATCCGTATACGCAGGCGCTGCTCTCATCCGTGCCGGTACCCGATCCGAGCCTGAAGAAGGAACGGATTATTCTGAAGGGCGATCTGCCAAGCCCGGTAGATCCGCCGTCCGGCTGCAGGTTCCACACCCGATGTCCGTCCTGCATGGAGATCTGCAAGGTGAAGGAGCCGGTATTCAAGGAAGCGGAGCCGGGTCATCAGGTTGCTTGTCATTTGTACGACGAAGAGGTCATGAGAACGGCCAAGTAAGGCTGCCGATACAGCCGGTATTCCACCATCACTGTTGAAGAAGGGATTGCCATGTTGATTACAATCGATAAAGCCGGATCGTCGGACGTCCTCCTGTATCCGGCGTATGCCGGAGAAACATTCCCGTATCCGCTCAGCGAAGCGCGGAAGCGGCCGGGAACGATGACGTGGCTGTACAAGCGGACGGAAGGCGAAGCGGATATGCTCTCCGCAGGAATGGGGGAGCGGAGCCGATCGACGCTGGAGCGGGTACGCCGTGCAGGCGGAGCCTCGGCCCGCTCTTTGCTGCTGGAAGGACGCAATGCCGGAACGCTTGTTGGAAGCCTGGAGCCCCTCGCAGAGCGGGAGATCGTCCGCAGCAAGGAAGTGGCGGCGGAATGGCTGCAAGCGTGGATCGAAGGCTGGCTGCTTGGCTTATACCGGTTCGACAAGTACCGGGGCGTTACGAAACTCGCCGGGGAAGTCCGCCTCAACCTCCGGTCGGAAGATTGGAGCGGGCTTACGCAGGCGGAACTGGATGAGGTGATCCGGATCGCCGCCCATCGCGCGGAAGGCGCCAACCTGACACGGGATTGGGTGAACGAGACGCCCGGGGCATTAAATCCGGATACGTTCGTTCAATGGACCGAGGAGCTGTTCAGGGACAAGCCGGTCGGCATCCGCATCTACCGGGGGCAAGAGTTGGCCGATCGCGGCATGAACGGCTTGCTGACCGTCGGAGCCGGAAGCTTGTATGCGCCGGCGCTGATCGAGCTTACGTACGATGGACTGCCCGGCTCCACCGAAGCGCCGACGCTTGCGCTGGTCGGTAAAGCGATCACCTTCGACATGGGCGGCATGAATGCGAAGACGGGTCGCGATATTAGCGACGCCCGGATGGATATGGGCGGAGCGGCGGCCGTCATCGGAGCGATGGACATCCTGGTCCGGCAGCGCGCCGGGACTCGCGTCACGGCTCTTATCGCCGTAGCGGACAATTTGCCGGACGCCCGCTCTACGCTGCCTTCTTCCGTCATTACGTATCCGAACGGCTTGACCGTTCAGGTGGCGAACACCGACGGAGAAGGCCGCCTCGTGCTGGCCGACGCCTTAATCCATGCAGCCGGACTTGGTGCGGCGCAGGCGATCGACATCGCTACGCTGACCGGCAACGTTGGAGACGCGCTCGGTCTCGGGATCGCCGGGATCTGGGGCGATACCGCGATGACGCGGATGTTGGTCGAGATCGGCGAACGCAACGGCGAGCGGCTGTGGCCGATGCCTTTGATGGACGACTATGAATCGGAGCTGAAAAGCCATTATGCCGATCTGCGCAACGTAGGCACTTCCACGCTCGCCGGAGCGATTGTCGCAGCGCTGTTCATCCGCCGGTTCGTCGCCGAGCCGATGAGCTGGGTCCATATCGATATGGCCGGCACGGTGCAGTACAAGCAGGACGTCGGGTATGCCGAAGCCGGAGCTACCGGTTACGGGGCCAGACTGCTTGCGGATTATGCCGTTCACTATGCCCGTCAACATAAATCGGACAATCGGGAGATTTCGTCATGAAATTAGAAGTGATCGCCACTTGTATGGAAGATGCGCTTACAGCCGAACAGAACGGCGCCGACCGGCTGGAATTGATTACGGCCGTTACCGAAGGCGGATTGACACCCGGCATCGGTCTCGTGCAGCAGGTAGTCCGCGGGGTAGGCATACCGGTTCATGTGATGGTCCGGCCGCACAGCCGCTCTTTTGTATACAGCAAGCACGATCTGGATACGATGATCGCAGAGATTCAGGCGATTGCCGCCGCGGGAGCGGCCGGTATCGTAGTCGGCGCCTTGACGTCCGAAGGCGTGATCGACGAAGCGGCGCTTGAGGCGTTACTTCCATGGGCCGCCGGGATGCAGGTCACCTTTCACCGGGCATTCGACGAGCTGGAGGATCAGTTGGCCGGATTGCAGACGCTGCTTCGTTATCCGGCGATTACCCGCGTACTTACGTCGGGCGGACCGAAGCCCGCTCCGGAAGCGGTGCCGGCGATTTGCGAGCTGGTCGGGGCGGCTGAAGGATCGACACTGTGCATCCTGGCCGGCAGCGGACTGACGGTGGAAGGAATTGAAACGTTTATTGAACAAACCGGGGTGAGCGAGGTGCATTTCGGGTCGGCGGTGCGTTATGGCCGCTCTTCGTTATCACCGATCGATCCTGTACAGCTGAGGGCTTTATCCGACAGCCTTCTTAGATTCGGCTGATCATAGATTTGAAAAAAGGTGAATCATTTGCATAACAACGAACAATACGTAGTCGGGATCGATCTGGGCGGTACGAAAATTGCCGCCGCTTTGTTCGATTCTAGGGGCGAGATTCTGAGCCGCGAACGAATGGAGACGGCAAATGCGCGTACGGCGGAGGAGGTCGTGCAGCGGATGATCGATATGATCCGTTCCGTCTCCGAAGGATACCCGTTGTCCGGTGTAGGGCTCGCTTCTCCGGGTGCGGTGAACAGCAAGGAAGGGATCGTGCTCCACGGTACGAATTTGCCGGAGTGGGAAAACGTTCCCCTTAAGAAATGGATGGGCGAAGCGCTCGGCGTCGATGTGCAGGTCGTTAACGACGCGAATGCGGCGGCGTGGGGCGAATATGTGCACGGTGCGGGTAAACAGTCCGAGAATATGGTCTATGTGACATTCAGCACGGGGATCGGAGCGGGGATCGTACTGGACGGCAAGCTGCTGCTCGGGACGACTTCCTTCGCCGGCGAGCTGGGCCATAATATCATCGAGCCGCACGGACCGGAGTGCATATGCGGCAACAAAGGCTGCTGGGAAATGTACGCATCGGGCACGGCGATCCGGGATTCGGCGGTGGAGCTGATGCGCGGCAGAACGTCCGCGATTGCGGAGCTGGCTGCGGCACGGGGTGAAGCGGTGTCCGCCAAACATGTGTTCGAGGCGAGCAGACAGGGCGATCCGGTCGCCGCCGAAGTGGTGGAGCGGGCGGTATTCTATATGGCGATCGGCCTTGCGAACGCGGTGCATACGTTCAATCCCGACCGGATCGTCATCGGGGGCGGCGTCAGCAAGGCGGGAGATATGCTTTTCCCGGCGCTACGGGCCCAGACGGAGAAACATATTATGAAGCCGTATCTCGGCACCTATGACATTGTGCCGGCTGATCTTCAGGACGATGTCGGACTGATCGGCGCAGCCGCCTTGTTTCATCGGGCGTAACGGCGTAGGTAACTACGGAAACGGAGGATGGCCGCATGAGTACGAGGGAGCAGAGAACCCGCTGGTTTTTGCAGGAACGGTTCGGCATGTTCATCCATTGGGGACTGTATTCGATTCCCGCCAGAGGGGAATGGATTCGGGGCAACGAGCGGATGAGCTACGAGTTGTACAAAACGTATTTCGACGAATTCGACGCATCGCGTTATAATCCGAAGGAATGGGCGAAAGCGGCCAAAGCCGCCGGACAAAAATATGCGGTGCTGACGACGAAGCATCATGACGGCTTCTGCCTGTTCGACAGCAAGCTGACCGACTTCAAGGCGACCAACACGCCGGCCGGCCGCGATCTTGTCCGTGAATTTGTCGACGCCTTCCGTGAGGAAGGGATCGCGGTTGGGCTGTATTATTCGATCATCGACTGGCATCATGACGATTATCCGGGTTACGGGGACAAGGCTCATCCGGACCGGGACAACGTGGCGGCGAAGGACAAGCCGATCGATTTCGACCGTTACTTGACCTACATGCACGGTCAGGTGAAAGAGCTGCTGACGAACTACGGAAAGATCGACATCATGTGGTTCGATTTCTCTTACGACAACATGACCGGCGAGAAGTGGAAAGCGACGGAGCTTGTCCGCATGATCCGCTCCATCCAGCCGGATATTATTATCGATAACCGACTGGGCGGCAATATCCGGGCGGCGGAGCCGGAGGAATATGCGGGAGACTTCTTCTCGCCCGAGCAGATCATTCCGCCCGGAGGCATCGTCGACGTGAACGGCAAGTCCGTCCCCTGGGAAGCGTGCATTACGCTGAACGATCATTGGGGTTACGTGTCTACGGACAAAAACTACAAGTCGGCCCAGCAGGTTATCCGGACGCTGGTAGAATGCGTAAGCAAAAACGGCAATCTGCTGTTGAATGTCGGACCGGACGCCAAAGGCGAAATCAACAAGGAATCGCTGGACGTGCTGCGCGAAGTCGGAGAATGGCTGCATCTGAACGGCGACAGCATCTACGGTTGCGGCACGGCCGACAAGCCGAAGCCGGAGTGGGGGCGTTATACCCAAAATGGCAACAAGCTGTACGCTCACGTTTATGATCGCGGCATCGGGCCGATTTATTTCGAAGGCTTAAAAGGCAAAATCGCGAAAGCGAGATTGCTTCGCGACGGTACCGAGCTGAAAGTGGAGACGCCTTGGATGGCCGAGGAGTATTCGGACATCGACAGCGGCGCTTTCATCACGCTGGCGGGAGCCAAGCTGCCGGATGAGCGGGATACGGTAATCGAGCTTCATTTGAAGTAAACATTCGGTACGATGGTTTCATCCATCGGCACGATTTATCAGAAACGTTTCTTGGGACACGGCGATATGGCCGTGTCTTTTTCGCGATTGTATCCAGCATCGGTGAACTTCTCTTAACCGCCAAGGGGCGTCCATGGCGGGAGGACTCGCACAGCAGCTCACCCGGGAAAACCGTTATGCATCGTTTGCTCATGAGCAGGGAAAAGCGAGTGGAAGCTGAATAAGAGCGGGTTTGCACCCCTTGTTTTGTTCAAAACCAGCTTTGAGAGGAAATAAGTCCGGTCTGAAGCTGCTACTTGGCGCGAAAGGCTACGTGAGCGGCAGAAACGGGGGAAATAAAAGGTGCGAACCGCTCTTAAGTTGCATAAGTAGAACCAGCGGCGCCTAATAGAGGGTATAAATCGCTCTTATCGTATCGATAGCCGGCCAAGCTAGCACGCACGTATGACGATTTCCGTGTAACGGAGCATGTTCGGCTCACAGCAATACTGCCCATTACACGGGGCATCCCCCAATTCGGGCAGCCGCGCATCCGTAACCTGTTCATTCAGGTCGAATGGTACGATGATCCGCCTTGCGTAGTAACCTTGACCAAGTTCAATCCGGATATGTACCCGGAGGAAATGGGTATAAAGACCGCTGCCCGCACGGACTTCAGAATTTATAATAAAAAGTACTTGTGGCGCCTGTTCATTGAGGCTGGCTGCTGCGGTCAAGGAGGTTTCTATGCATCAAGCACAGAAGGAATTGATGAAAACCTGCTACTATTTGGACTACGGCAAGCTGGAGCATGGAGAACCATGCCTGAGCCGGGCCATCGAGACGGCCGAAGCGAAGGAGGATTTTACAACGTACATAAAAGCGGCTGTCTGTTACGGCAATCTGTTGGCGCAGACGGAACGGGCCGGAGAAGCAGTGCACTGGCTGAAACGGGCCCTGGATCGGTACGAAATGGTGCAGCCAGACGACGATATGCTGGATACGGAAATGAACCTCGCTCAGCAGCTGATCAAGCAACGGGCTGGTCGGACAAGTTAGTTACTTTCATACGTATATACAGATTTGCAGTAACAGAGCTGCAAGGAGGACGGATAGAGAATGAGAGAATCGATTCTAGAAATCATAGAGCTGCTCCGGGAGGAACTTCCCGGGCTGGCCGAATCGCTTAACCCACCTGCAACCGAAGCGGAGCTGCGTCAAGCGGAGGAGGAGATTGGTTTCCCTCTGCCGCCGGAGATGCGCGAGCTGTACCAGATCCATAACGGTGAGAAGGAAGAGGGGACAGGCTTGTTTTTCGGTCTGCCGTTTCTATCGCTGGACGGGATGTTATCCGAATGGAGAGTCTGGGCGGAACTGGAAGAGGAGTTTGCGTTGGAGGGCGGGCATCATTCCGTTCCTCCCGGATGGATTAAAGAGAGATACATCAACCGGCGCTGGCTGCCGATCAGCAAAGATTGGGGCGGCAACAACATCGGCGTCGATCTGGACCCGGACGAGTACGGTCTGGTGGGACAGGTGATCAATTTCGGCCGAGACGAGGAGGTCAAGTATGTGATCGCCCGGCAAGTCCGTCATTTCCTGCAATTTATCCGGGATACGGTGAAGGCCGGCAACTACACCATCGTTCAAGAAGAGGATTACCGTTCATGGAGCTATGGCCGCGAAGGGGCCGTTCACTTCCTCGATGCCATTCGTACTATAGAACTCCCTGTGCTTCAGCCGGTCAAACCGCACCCGGCTGTGGCGGATGTGCATGCTTGGTTTGAGGGGCTGGATCACGAATGGCAAGAGCGGGTCCGGTCGGCCGCCGGTTCACCAGAACAATTATTCCGGGCGAAGCAGCTTCGCTTTATTCGTGAGGGACTGACGGACATAACCCCGCTGGGACGCTGCGAAGACGTGCGCGAGCTCGTTCTGAGCGTGAACGAGATTCGTTCCATAGAAGCTCTGAGCGGCTGCAAGCAAGTGAAACAGCTGTATCTCGGGAAAAATCCGATTACGGACCTTCGTCCGCTGCAGCATCTCGAGTTTTTGCAGGAGCTGATCCTTACCGGTACGTCCGTTGCCGATCTATCGCCGCTCAGCGCGCTTCCTAAACTAAAGGAATTGGATGTCCAGCAAACGCCGGTTCGCGATCTGTCTCCATTAAAACCGATCAAAAGCTTGCGTACTCTGAAAATCTCCGAGCCGGATGCGGAGATGCTTCGTTGTTTGTCGGAGCTGAGTCAGCTGCGCGAGCTGGCGATTTCCGGGCTGGGACACGTTACGGAGGAGGATTTGGCCGCAATCGGGCAGCTTGTTCATTTGCGGAAGCTGGAGCTGGATGGCGTTACACTGTCGAATCTGGAATTCGTGCGAGGCTGCGGCAAGCTGCAGGAGCTCGTATTGAATCATACGGCGGTCGGGGATATGTCGGATGTGGCTGAACTGAAAAGCCTCCACACCTTAAAGATGAGCGGATGTCCCGACGTCGGGAAGCTGGAGGAGGTTGCCCGATCCAAGTCATTGAAAAAGATTATGGCCTCTTTTCAACAATTTGCCCTGCTGAAGGACCGTTTTGACCGAATGATCGATTTCTCCTCGATGAGCGGAAATATGACGGACGAGGAGAGCGAGATCTGGTATGAGTATGTGGATCGTGCCCGGAAGTAGGGGACGCGCGTTAATATACCGGACTTCGAGTCTTTGCAGGTGATAATTTGAAAATTGTGCATGTTACAGGAAAAAGCTGACACCGTACAGGAACGGTCGCCAGCTTTTTTTCTTCCTTCTAAAGGCGATCGAGCAAGGGCTCTAATAGTGCCATTGGGAGCTCGACAAAGTGCTTATTCGTCCGGCCGAAGTCGCAGCGATGCATTCTAATAATCGGAAACCGCCATCGCCATCCTCACTCGGACCTTTTCTTCTGGTTGCCCGCAAAACTTCTTTGCGCCCGAGCCACGATTCGTTTCGTTGCTTTCGTATCCGAAGCTTCCAGCCAGTTACGGCAGATGCCGATGACCCAATCCGGATTCGATTTACCGGCGTCATTCAGCCAATTGCTTACGGAATCCTGCACATACTTGACCGGATCGGATTGGACCGCTTCCAGCAGCGGCAGCGCGATCCCGGGATTGACCTTCAACTCGGAAATATGTTTGGCCCAAACGCCTTGAGGACGGGTCGCTTCGATTGCGAATCGCCGGATATGGGCATTCTCGTCATGCACCCAGCCGGTTAATAGGTAAAGCGCCTGCGATAAATCCCTGGTAATCGGCTCCCTGACGGCCATCCAGGCGATCTCGCGTACGCCAAAGTGATGATCGGCGGCAAACGGGCGAATACCGGACAATTGATGTTCGAGCGAAAGCTTCCGATCTAGTCCGATCATATACGCAGCCCAGCATCGTACACTATCCGAGCGATGCGTAGACAGTAGACCGAAGATTCGGCCGGCTTCCTCCTCCGGCAGACGCTCCAACAAACCAAGCCATTCCTTCGCAAGTGCAGGAATAAGCTTCATAATCTTCCTGTCCGCGACTTGTTTCAGCCCATTCCTCATCATATCCAGATAGCGCTCTAATCCGAGCTCGGCAAGAACATGTTGAAGCAGGACCACATGGTTGACGGCGAGCCATTCGGTCAAGTTTACCGTCTCCAGCCGGCCCCGATTCAGCAGCTCGATCACCTGCTCCGGAATGTCTCCGGCTTTACGGGCTCCTTTACGCTCCAGAAGCGTTGCGCTTTCAAGCTTAGTATCTGCATTGTTCAAACCGGCCAGTCTCCTGTTCTTCATGATCACGCGGCACCTTCTTATTCTCCCTATCTCATCGTGCAGCTGTACCTACGATAACTCATTTTCGCAAGGAAAGATGTAAGGCAGGTTACAACTCCTTGTGTTTGTTCAAAGCAAACAACTTCTCACGTTGGATGGAGATTGTTTTGAAGCCGGTCTTGATCACCTTTTGTTCCGACAGCTCGCGCAAAGCTACCGTCACCGCTTCCCGGCTCGCACCTACCCTATTCGCAAGGTCCTGATGGGACAAGGGGATATCGATCCTGCAATACTCTCCTTCGCTTTGATAACCGAACTGCTCGGACAGCTTTACGACCGTATGCAAAATTTTCTGGTGCAGATTGCCGAGAGCCAGATTGAAAGCGAGGCTGCTCAAATGAGCCAGGCGATCGCTCAACACTTGGATCATGTTCATCATAAAGCGCGGACGCTGCAACAAATAGCTCTCGAAACGCTCCGTATCCATCATACAAATATCGCTTTCCTCGACCGTTTCAATGAACAACCCGCGAGTTCCCAGTGAGATGCCCTTCATTTCGCCAAATACATTTCCTTCGCCTAATAGATCGAGCGTGAACTGCTTCCCGTCGGGACTCAGCCGGTACAACCGGACTTTCCCTTTTTTCACGAAGTATAACCGTTCGGTAAACGTTTCGGGCGTTTGAATAAAGGTATGTTTTGGAACCGTAGTGATGGAAGTGAGCTCGTCCATTTCGGTCAGATCTTCCGTTGATAGCGAACGCAGCAAATTAAATTGCGACAAATACTCGATTTTATCCATGGTTCCTCCTGGTCCGCGCTCATTGCCAGCCGGTCTGTGCTGCTATTTACTCACGATTATATCATTGTTGTTTGCAGCCCGTAATCCAATGAATGGAATACTGGCGTCCCGTAAGGTACAATGAACAGAATGGATGGGAGAGGACGGGGAGTCTATGAATCGGGTTTACGGATATTGGATCTTCGGGGCGCTGTTGGCCGTACTGGTGGCGGCGGCGCTGCTTATTTACTTTGGCCCGGAGCAAAACGAAGGCCGGGTGCCGGAACGTCAGCCGAGCCGGTTAGGGCAGGAGGCCGGGTCGCCGCAGCAGGGAGCCGGAACGGAATCGGCAAAGCCGTTTTCGCTCGTAACAACGTTCAAGGGCGATCCGAAAACAAGCCGCGCCTTCACCTGGCATACGGCAAGTACGGAAGCGGCTTCCGTCCTCCAGGTGGTCCAGGATACGGGGAACGCTTCATTTGAAGGGGCGGGGGTACGCACATTCCAAGGAACGACGACGGTCCTCAAGCTGATAGACGGTTCATCCCAAGGTGTACACAAAACGGAAGCGGTCGGCTTGGAGCCGGGGACGGGATACAGGTATCGGGTCGGCGACGGGAGTGCGGAAGGCTGGAGCGAGCCAGCAGCTTTTACGACGGAACCGGCGAAAACCGATGCGTTCACTTTTCTGAATGTCACCGATTCGCAAGGGGTAACGGAGCGGGACTTTGAACTATGGAAACGGACGCTGGACAAAGCGTTCGGGCTGTTTCCCGATGCGGCGTTTATTGTACATAATGGCGATATGACCGAAAACCCGGATGATCCCGAGGCATGGAAGCATTTGCTGGGCAAAGCGCGTCCTTGGGTAGCGAGTTATCCGCTCATGCCCGTCACCGGAAACCATGAGCAGGTGGACAAAAAAGCGGATGCGTTCGTCTTGCATTTTATGGTGCCGGATAACGGCTCGCCCAGCTCCATTCCCGGGACGAGTTATTCGTTCGACTACGGTCCGGTCCATTTCGTTATGTTGAATTCGGAGTCGAAGCTGAAGGAGCAGGCGGCGTGGCTGGAGAAGGATTTGAAAGCAACCGACAAACTATGGACGATCGTGTCCATTCACCGTCCGGCTTACGGCGGAAATCAGGATAAATCCGTGCTGAAGCATTGGGTGCCGGTGTTTGACAAGTACGGGGTCGATCTCGTGCTGCAGGGCCATAATCACGAGTATTCCCGCTCGTATCCGCTTCAGGAAGGGCGGATCGTCGAATCCGGAGGCACTGTTTATGTGACCCTCAATACGTCCGGTCCCAAATTCAACAAGAAAAAGGACGACCAGTTTTATCACCGGGTTCATTTTCAGAACGGCAATCAGATGTTCGCCGCCATCCGCATTCAGGGGGATACTTTGTCCTACCAGGCTTACGATGTGAAGGGGAAGCTGATGGATTCTTTTGACTTAAAGCGCAAATAGCGGTCGTGATCGTAGCTCAGATAGCTGTATCGAGTCCTTAGTCTCTTGCATAGATTTGCGGGAGGCTTTTTATATTTAACTCTTAACTACTCGCAGTAACAGGATTCGCGGTTTGACGCCAAGGTTAGTTTATCTGAGGCTTTGTTCAAGCGAGTTACTGACATGCAGCTACCCAAACGAGAGTCGATGAGCAGTGGCTTTATTCATCTTCGGAATCTTTGGCTGCGCCGTAATGAGCTTTGTTGTGCTCCTCATACTGGCTTGGCGATTGACCGGTGCGCGCTTTAAAGGTGTGGTTGAAATGGGTGTAGTTGGGAAATCTGAAAATAAATGATATTTCGCGCTTGATCAAAATCTGTCGAGACGATGACCAACATTATAATCGGCTCCCAGCCGCTCGACGCACTGGACCAGGCTGACGAGAAGTGGAAGAAGGATGGCGGAGACAAGATTATTGCAGAGATAAACGAGCAGTATAAGAAATCCAAATAGCGGATCGTGCACCGGGGTTAGCCTGTCAGGGCTGGCCCCGGCTTATTCTTAATGCAACATGTGAGGGAGTTGGTAAACCAATGTCGTGGAACCGGGCCTTGCCTATGTATGCCATGATTTTACCGGAATTACTTTTTTTGTAATTTTTAAATATATTCCTATGGGCGGCATCATTATCGCGTTTCAGGAGTATGACCCGTTCCTTGGGTTTTGGGAGAGTTCGTGGGTCGGGTTCGATCATTTTCAGCGGCTGTTTACAGAAGAAGACTTCTGGAAATTGTTCAGCAACACGTTGATCTTAAGTGGTTTAAATCTGTTTCTGTTCTTCCCGGCTCCAATACTGCTTGCCCTGCTGTTAAATGAAGTTAGCCGAGCCTGGTTCCGTAAGCTGGTCCAGACTGTTGCGTACATGCCTCACTTTCTATCCTGGGTTCTGGTTGTTAGTATTACGGTGCTGCTATTCTCCACGCAGGACGGCGCGGTCAACAATCTGCTGGCGAGCCTGGGAGTCGAGCGGATTCCGCTGCTAACCGATCCGTCCTATTTCCGCTATGTGTTCGTCTTCCAGAACATTTGGAAGGAAGCGGGCTGGAACGCCATCATCTTTTTGGCTGCGCTGGCCGCGGTCGATCCGACGCTGTACGAAGCTTCGGTGGTGGACGGTGCGAACCGTTGGAGACAGCTATGGCATATTACGTTACCCGCATTAAAGTCTACGATCGTCATCTTGTTTATTTTACGATTAGGTCATGTTATGGACCTAGGGTTCGAGCATGTGCTTCTGATGCAAAATCCGCTAAATCTCTAGGTTTCAGACGTGTTTGACACGTATATATATCGTGCAGGGATTATTCAGGGAGAGTTCAGCTTTACAACGGCAGCCGGATTATTTAAATCCGTTATCGGTCTGATTCTGATTATATTTGCCAATCAATTGTCCAAGAAATTCGGAGAGGAAGGGGTATACTGAATGAAAAGCTACGATTTGC
The DNA here is from genome assembly GCF_058135425.1 of Paenibacillus sp. MAH-35. NCBI lineage: Bacteria > Bacillati > Bacillota > Bacilli > Caryophanales > Paenibacillaceae > Paenibacillus > Paenibacillus sp. MAH-35. The sequence goes on along the minus strand of NZ_JBYUPU010000008.1, from coordinate 54,916 downwards.
GCGGCAAGGACCCGGTCTTTTTAATTCTCGTATACGGACTTCTTCTTTTATTTCTTCTGGCAATTTCAGTTCCGTTCATATACGTGCTTTCGACCTCGTTTGCTTCCGAGGAGGAGATTTTGTCCCGAGGCTTCTTCCTGATTCCTGACGATTGGACCTGGAACGCATACGGATATTTGATGGAAAACCACAATTTCAAGCAATCTATGTCCAACTCCATTTATATGACAGTGGTGGGCACGACCATCAATATGATTTTGACCAGCTTAATGGCTTACGGCTTATCCAAATCGTGGCTGAAGGGCCGACGCGCCTTGAATTTCATGATTCTTTTTACGATGCTCTTTAGCGGGGGAATGATACCGACCTACCTGATAGTCAAAAATCTCGATTTGTTAAATAGCTATTGGTCGATCTTCCTGACCGGAGCTATCGCTCCTTTCCACCTGATTGTGCTGCGCAGCTTTTTTCAGAACATCCCCCGGGAGCTGGAAGAGTCCGCGCATATCGATGGCTGCAGCGAGCTTAGGCTATTTTGGCAAATTGTTATTCCGCTCTCGATGCCGGCTATCGCTACATTTACTTTGTTCTATGCAGTCCATAATTGGAACACCTACTTTAATGCGATTTTGTACCTGAATGACTCCAATATGTGGCCGCTGCAAGTATTCTTGAGACAAATGCTGAGCCAGTCGGATCAGGCGATCGAAGCGAGCGCAAGCGGGTATGAGTTTACGCAGGCGGTTCGGATGGCGGCGGTCATCATTACGGCTCTGCCGTTGTTGATCGTATATCCTTTTCTGCAGAAATATTTTAATAAGGGCATGCTCCTGGGCTCTGTCAAGGGCTAACTCAAGTATAGAGCCTTGTAAAATTGGAGGGAACCCGTAAAGTTTCCCTCCAATTTTTATGTGGAACTGCTTAAGAAACACCATAATTGATACTATCTGGTCCGTCGCGGCGAAATGGAGAAAACTGATAGAAACCTTTCTGTGAATCCGATTTCATATGCTTGTCCGATTCGCCGGAGCCTGCGAAATTCGGAGTGATTTCACTATTTCAGATCGGTGAGCCTATTAAAATATCCGGCTTGTCGGCTTAACATTCCCTTTGACTTCGCCAACGAAGCAAGGTTTATTTGATGTTGAGATGAGATTCCTCCGTACATATCGATTTCATATGATAGGTCACTACACTTACGATACGTTCGTAATTTACCCGCTTCGTATCCAGATAGGCATGCAACGCTATTCCATCGATAAAAGCGTATAACCGTTCTGTCTCCATCGCGCAATCAAGTTCGGGCCGAAGCACGCCCGATTGCTTCAAGCTGCGAACCAGACGCTCGACAAGGTCCAGAACCCCGTCGTGCTGCGCATCAAATGCGGTGTTACTGCTTCGATAATGAGCGGTGAAGGATAGCCAAACTTCCATTTCAGCCAGTTTATGGTCATCGGTCGGGAGCAGCTCCAACAAAATCCGCAGCGCCTTTTGAAATAGCGGTATGTCTAACACGACAAGTTGATTAATACGATCGATCGCCCGTTCCTTGACCAGCTTCATGGAAAAATCCAGCAGCTCGTCCTGACTTGAGAAATAATGGCGCAAAGCGCCAAGCGACAAGCCCGACTCCCGCGCAATATTTCGAACCGACGCTCCTTTTACGCCCATCAGCCTGATGACACGCAATGCCGCCTCGGCAATTACTAACCTTCGTTGATCGTGATCCACAATTTTTGTCATGGCCACATTATAACAAAGGATCTCCTTATATACAACGAAATAATACACTTGTATTATTTCGGCGAGCGTGTTATGCTTTTCATGTTTCAAATAATACAGCTGTATTGAAAAGATTCATGAAAAGCAGAACACTTTTCGTTCCTGTACGCGGCTGGGCCTCCGACTGGCGCCAAGCCCCCGCACAATTTCACAGAAATGGGGTTGAGGCAGTGAGCAACAGCGGCAAGGAGTTTATTTGGGGTGCGACCTTTATCTTGGCAGGCGTAATCTTACAATTTTTAACTGTCCCAATAAACGGGATTGCCATCCTGTCTGATCTGCCGGGTACAGGGCGCATCCTGATTGTTTTGGGTGCGGGGTTTGTCGTCTACGGTCTGTTTCTTCGAGCGAAGGAGAAACGGAACAGGGGGAAGCCTGACAACCCGCAATGAGTGGCCTTCAGCAATAACGGCTTGTTAATCCCCCAAAACGGTTCCTCGGACCGGATGTCCGACTTTTTCTCGGAAAGGATGAACGTATGAGAACTTCAGCCGGCGCAAACAAGCTCTGGCATCCGCTAAAGCGCGCAGCAGGATGGGGTGTTGCGGTGATGACGGTGATCCCTTTGCTTGGTTGCGGTAGTACGCCTGCGACAAAGAATGGTGTCGTGAAATTCATCATAGAGAGCGATGTGTCTACCGCTGCCAAGGTCTTTCTCGAACTGAAAACTCGAAACGGCACGAACTCTCGGGAGGAGGCCGACATTTTGCTTCCCTATACGCTGGAGCTTCCGGTAGACCATAGCAAGCCCATGAACTTCAAATCTGCGAAATTATCTGCTGAAGCGTCTGCTGCGGCGAAGTCCATTACCTGCCGCATTTTCTATGACGGTAAAAAAGTGTCAGAGAGCACGGTCGAAGGCAATGCCCCCACCGCGACTTGCGAAAGTGACAATTGGCCCGGCGCTCTCGGGAAATGATCGCTTGCTGTATGAAATTCGAAGTTGTATCCCTAAAAGCGCGGCGAACCCAAAGTTCCCGCGTCTTTCTTTTTCTGTCTGGGAACGTGGGATTGTATAAATTAAGAGATTGGGGTTTGTGCTTGCGGCATTTGAGGATAACGGACTGCTGAGGAAAAAACCACGGAACAGCGGCTGCGAGCATCGTAAAGCTATCGATGGAATGGGTTCAGGAGGATGAACTTCCGCAAAACTGCATAGGCAGCCGATTTAGGAGATCGGCTGCCTCTTATCGCGTTTCAAAACGTTCTCGTCGTCCGCATCAAAAAAAGTAACGTCTACCTTAAAGTATTTTCCATTTTGCGAAAAACCGTAGGGGGCATCCCGAACTTTTCTTTAAATGCTTTATGAAAATACGTATAGCTTCCGAAACCGCAGCACCCGGCAATTTGCTCCATGGTCATGCTAGTATGTTTGATGCGGTCGAGCGCACCGCTAAGCCGTACTTCCAGAGCATATTCTACAATGGTTTTGCCGTAACATTCTTTGAAAAAATGAGAGGCTCTCGAAACACTCAAATTAACATGTTTGGCGACCTGTTCCACTTTGAACGGCTCGTAAGCAATTAATTCAATATATCGTTTCATTCGAAAAGCCGTGTATGACCGGCTGTAGGAAGCGAATGAATCTGTCATCGCCCGATCCAGCGACAAGCAAAGAACTTTTAGCAAACTTTCGATCAGCTCTGAATTTTCATCGGAAAGCCGGCTTTTTTCTTTAATAATCTGCCTCCACGGGTACAAAACGGATCCCCCGATTTGAATGGAGGTCTTAATATTTTTTTCATACCGATTCCACCATTCGTCCACCCAGGCTCCTTGACAGTACATGTAATAGTCCCCGCTGCCCAAGCCTTCCTCTGTCTGCAAGTAATACATGCTTCCAGGCTGCAGCAGCAAAAGATCTCCTGACACAATCGTCATTTTGTCTCCGTTTACCGATATCGTGCAAGTCCCTTCCGTTTGCAATCGGAACAAATAATTTCGTACAGGAGCATTTTTGGAGCCCCTGAACTGCTGCTTTAAATGGTAGCCATAGCCACACAATAAAACACTTTGGTCCATTGGATCACCGTAGAAAATAGCAGAATAGTTGATGTTTTAATTATATTGCTCATTCAATTCGTTATCAACCTGGTCTAGTATAATAACAGTTTATCTCGTATTGCAATTTAAGTTCGTTGGGAGGATCTTATTCATGAAGAAGCGACTAACAGCAATAATCGGGGCAGGTTTGTCGATTGTCCTGCTCGCCGGCTGCGGAAACAACGGAGGGAAAACGATCAGCGGCAAAGAGGACGCCTATAATAATGAGCCGGTCACTTTAACGTTCTACAGTTATTATGCGGGGATTCTCAGTCAATCGGATTTGGACGTTCTTGCCCAGCCCGTAAAAGCAAAGTTTCCGAACATTAAGATGGAATATATTTCCGGGGCTACGCTCGACAACATGATCGGGGCTCAGGATCTGCCGGACATCATTCTGACCAGCAATTATTATTTGCATGACCTTCTTCAAAAAAAGATTGCCGTTGATTTGGCCGAGACGATCCGGACGCAAAAAGTCGACATGAGTCCACTCGAGCCGGAAGCAGTAAATTTGCTTAAGCAATTCGGCAAAAACGGCGAAATCTATGGCATCCCCTATGCAATGAACTACGGCGTAATGGCCTATAACAAAGATATATTCGACAAACTGGCGTTGCCTTATCCCAAAGATAACATGACATGGAACGAAACGATCGAATTGGCCCGAAAAGCAACCCGACTCGATCAGGGAACGCAATATATCGGCATCGACTTGGGCGATCCGGCTTCGTTGACCCGTGCGTACTCGCTGCCGGTTGTGGATGAGAAGCAAGAAAAGTCTGTTTTTACAAATGACGCATACGGTAAAGTGTTTCGGTTATACGAGCAGTTATATCAGATTCCGGGAATAGTGGATGGCAACAAAAAATATACGTACGGAGTCGACTACTTTCTGAAGGATCAGAAGATGGCGATGTTTCCGTACTGGATCGCCGCTCTGACTACCCGATTACAGTCGATGAAAGAAAAAGGCAAAGCGATCAACTGGGACGTCGTATCTTATCCTTCGTTTGACGATAAACCGGGAATCGGCAGAGAAATCGATTTTCATCTCGGCGTTGTTACCCCGACCAGCGACAACAAGAAGGCTGCTTTCGCCGTGCTGCAAACGATGATGGGTGAAGAAGCGCAGAAATCGATGAATAGCGGAGTTCGATTGACCATTCTTAAAGATTTGAACTTGAAAAAGCAATTTGCAAGCAGCACCAAGTTGTACGAGGACAAAAACCTGGCGGGGGTTTTCTCGGCCAAGCCGGCTCCATTGCCGGAAGCAACAAAATTCGATACGAAAATGTATTCATTTCTGAAAGAGGCTGTCAAAGCGATGGTCACTGAAAATAAAGACGTAAACACAGTGCTCCGGGAAGCGGAAGAGAAAGGGAACAAGTACATTCTTGAGGAAGGCAATCGTTAAATTCAAATCGCGATATTAAAAGCCGCCTCGGTAACCCGACAGGCGGCAGTTTTCATTCTGGCTGCGGCATGACTATCCGATGGAAGACGGAAAGAGACGGCCGCCCGCCTGGTCCCGGACAATTGCGGACAAGCCGAAATGGCTGAAGCGCATAGGTTGTCCAATCTCCGCTGCGGCACAATTTTTAATGGAAACGGAACAATCATCGGATTAACAGCGGGTGCGAACCGTTCTGCTTTGATAAGGACATTAAGGCTTACGAGATAGCGGGTTGTTTTACGGAATTGAGGGAGTTGCGAGAGGAAGGAGTTTGCAAGATAAAGAAAAACGCGCCGAATAGGGCGTTTTTTTACGTTTGAAGCGCTTGAGCCAAAGCTTTTCGTAAAAAATGAATCCTTTTGGCCCAAATCGAAGTATTATAAGTTATAATACAAAACATGAAATCGCAGGAGGTTCGTATGGGGATATTGTCGCGATTTAAAGATATTATGGCAAGCAATGTTCATGCCTTATTGGAGAAGTCCGAAGATCCGGAACAAGCGGTCGACGCGTTCATGCGGCAAGCGAACATCGATTTGGGTCAAATCAAGGCGGAGGCGGCCTCGGTTCTGGCCGACGAGCGAAGAGCGAAGCGAGCGCTCGATGAATGTACGGAGGAAATCGCCAAGCTGCAACGTTATGCCGAGAAGGCCGTGGTAGCCGGCAGCGATGCCGACGCCAGAAAGTTTTTGGAGAAAAAGGCGCCGCTCATCGAGAAATCGGCCCGGCTGCAAGTTTCATACGACTTGGCGGCTGCGAACGCGGCAAGCATGAAGCAGATGAAGGACAAACTCGAATCCGACATCAGCGGGCTGGAACAGCGCCGTCTTCAGTTGAAGACGCGAATGGCGGCGGCCAAAGCGCAGCAGCGAATCAACGAAGCGGGCTCGCCGGTCGGAGGCCGCGACGGGTCGGCGTTCGATAAGCTGGAAGATCAGGTCAACAGCGCCTACTATGAAGCTATGGCTGTAGCCGAGCTCCGGGGAGAACAGAAGGAAGATATCGACGAATTATTCGCCGAGTTCGAGAAACAGACGGGCACAAGCACGAAGGCGGAAGAGGAACGGGCCGTCATCAAGGAGAATAAAAAGCCGAACGAGTAACAGTCTCTTCGCGCATGAGGTGAACAGATGCAGGTAATCGACTACAAGTGCCCTAACTGCGGCAGCGGCATGGTGTATGACAGCGAATCCGGGATGTTGTCCTGTCATAGCTGCGGCCGGCAAGACAATATTGAGACGCTGCCCGATCCTCTTGCTTCGGTGAATCCGACGTTTGCCGGAGACGAGGCCCACGAATATCACTGCAACAGCTGCGGTGCCGTCATCTTGACGGAAGCGGAGACGGCCGCTACGACATGCAGCTTTTGCGGCTCCGGCGTCGTGCTTGGCGACCGGTTAACCGGCAAACTCGCTCCGGCCCAGGTCATTCCGTTTGTGATCAGCAAGGAAGAAGCGATGACCACGTTCCGGAAATGGTGCCGAAACGGGCTGCTGACGCCGAAAGGGTTTATGACGGCGGATCGGATCAAAGGGATCACCGGCATTTATGTGCCGTTTTGGCTGTACGATTTGAATAATCAAATCGAGGTCCGGGCGAAAGCGACCAAAGTAAAAAGCTATACCCGAGGCGACTACCATATTACGGAAACGTCGCATTTCGATGTGTACCGGAACATCCGGCTGAATTACGTGAAAGTGCCGATCGACGCCGCGGCCAAAATGAATGACGAGCTGATGGATAAATTGGAGCCGTTTCCGTACAATCAGCTGAAATCGTTTAAAACGCCTTATCTTGCCGGTTATATTGCGGAAAAGTACAGCTATACCGATAAGGAGCTGTTCCCGCGGGTTAAAGAAAAAATCAGTTCTTATATCGATGCTTACATACAGTCCACGATGAGCGGATATTCGAGCGTGAACTATACGAACAAGCAGATCGATACCCGGTCGGTCCGTGCCGACTATGTGCTGCTTCCGGTATGGGTTGTCCATTACGATTACAACAAGCTGGAGCATACGTTTGCGATGAACGGGCAGACCGGCAAAGTCGTCGGCAAGCCGCCGATCAGCAAGGCGAAAGTGACCGCCTGGTTTGCCGGCATATCCGGGATTTCTCTGCTGTCCCTGAAGCTGATCTCCTGGTCGATGGGAGGAGGATTCTGGTGAACAGAAATAGAGCGACTGCGTTCGTCTTGATGTTCCTCGCCTTGTTCGCGGCGTTTGCTCTGGTAGCGGTACCGGGCGAAGCGGCTGCGCAGGTTCAGAAGCAATTGATCTATGACGAAGCCGGGCTGCTGAACCCGGAACAAATCGGCAAACTGACGGAGCTGGCGAGCGTATACGGAGCCGAGAGAGAGACCGACTTTCTGATCGTCACCTCCAAAAACGCTGAAAACGGCGATGTGATGAAGATGACGCAGGACTTTTACGATCTGCATGCGCCCGGTTACGACAAGCCTCACGGCAATGCCGCCATCTTGATGCTGGATATGCGCAATCGCGAAGTGTATCTGGCCGGTTTTTATAAAGCGAAGGAATATTTGGACGACAGCCGGCTGACGAAAATACGTACCAAGATTACCTCGGATTTGACGAGCGGCGATTATGAGCTTGCTTTCGAGACGTTTATTGCGACTGCTCATCGCTATATGGGATACCGGCCGGGCGTGAATCCGGACAACATCTTGTTTCAGTTCTGGTTTCAGTTGACGGTGTCGCTTGTTCTGGCGGGAGTCATCGTGGGGATGATGGCTTATCATTCGGGCGGCCGCGTTACCGTAACCCGGCAAACGTATGAGGATGCCGGTACCTCGGCTATTCTGGATAAAAACGACCGGTACCTTCATACGACGACAACGAGACAGAAGATCGAGAAGAAAAGCGGCGGCTCGGGCGGCGGCGGCGGCGGAACTACCGGAGGCGGCCATTCGCATAGCGGCAGCAGAGGATCATTTTAACTTGAAGGAGATGGAACGGCGATGGTTTTTTTTAGCAACCAGTTTGCAAATGTGGTGGAATGGGAAGAGTTTCGCGAGGATATGATTTTCTGGAAGTGGAGCAACCGGGAAATCAAAAAGGGGAGCAAGCTGATCATACGTCCCGGTCAAGACGCGATCTTCCTGCATAACGGCAAAATCGAAGGAATCTTCGAAGATGAAGGGGAGTATAACGTCGCTTCGCAGATTATCCCGTTTCTGTCGACTTTGAAAGGGTTCAAGTTCGGCTTCAACAGCGGGATGCGGGTGGAAGTGCTGTTCGTCAATACGAAGGAATTTACCGTGAAATGGGGAACGCAAAATCCGGTAATGATCCCGACTCCCCAGCTTCCGGGCGGCATGCCGATTCGCGCCAACGGCACGTTTAATTTTAAAGTAAATGATTATGTGACGTTGATCGATAAAGTGGCCGGGGTCAAAAACAGCTATCTCGTGGAAGACGTCAAAATCCGGATCACGTCCGTGCTGGATCAGCTGCTTATGAAGTGGATCAGCCGGGAAGGCAAAGATATGTTCAACCTGCAAGCGAATGCGTTCGATATTGCCAAGGGCATCCGCGAAGATCTGGATATGCAGGTGTTGGATATCGGCATGACGATCACGGGTTTTAACGTGATGAGCTTTAATTATCCGAAAGAAATTCAGGATATGATCGCGAAGACGGCTTCCCACGAGATGGTCGGCAATTTGCAAAAATATCAGCAGATTTCCATGACGGACGGCATCGCCTCGGGCAATGTGAAAGGCGGAGGTGCCGCTGCGGATATGGCCGGTATGATGATGGGCATGAACATGGCGAATGAAATGATGAAAAATATTAATCCAAACCAGAAGCCGCAGACAGGCGGGAATGCTGCTCCCTCTTCTTCCGGCAGCGGCCAAAAGCCGAACTTCTGCCCGAACTGCGGCACGAAAAACGAAGGGGCGAACTTCTGCGGCAATTGCGGACAGAAGCTGGGGTAATAGAGGCGGCTGCGACAAAAAAGAGGCTAGCCCAACAGGTATTGTTCGAATTTTTAAGCCCCGCTTCGAACCGATTTTCTTGAGAAAAAGGACCTCATTCTCCGCGTTTATCGTGGAATGTGAGGTCCTTTCGGTTTGGAAATTGGGAGGTTCCCCTGACATGCAATTCTTTTCGGGGATAAGCCCCTTTGCCTATACAGAGATGTGCTCGAAGCGTAACTTTCGGTGAAACGAAGCGGTACGATGCGGCAGGTGCGGCAACGAGAGAGGCAGGTTGGAGTGCGTCGAGACTTCTCTATGTAATAACCAACTCGGCGGGAGCACAGTTCGATCCCGGAATTGGCCGGAACGATCATCAACTCGGTAGCGTAGCGGAAGAATGACTTCCGTTATTCCTGTACGGTATGCGATTTTCACGCCATTTCGGAAATATGGTTTCCGTTATTTGCGAATTTTAGGGCGGTACGGGAGATTGTGCGTGAAATAACGGAACTGATTATTCCGTTATATGCCCAATTTCGGCCGCGGGAAACAGATAACGGAAGTGTTACTTCCGGAATAAATTCGGAAGCTGCAGCTTTGCCTCGTAGAACGTTTAATGGCAATTTGTCGATGTAGCAGTAATCTATTAACAATTTGAAGGTCCCCACCGATAATATAAAAAAAGGAAAGATAGGTGGGAAATGGTGTGGAGCGACTTAGAGAAATTTTTAGTAACTTTAGGAGAACAACATTTTGTCGCTTTATGGACGACGTCTTCAAGCTGATTTTAGTCATTTATTCGTTTGGAATTATTGGATTTGCGGATTTTGATGCAGCAAAGGAAATTGTAATTGCCAAAATCGTGATTGCGGTGTTAATGGTCTTGTTTTATTTTATCAAGTATTTTCATTATACCAGAGTTTTTATTATGGGCTTCGCAGCGCAGCTTATGCTGCATCACATACTTACCCAACGACCGGACTTATCCACAGCAGCGGCAGCTGAAATCATCAAGTTCGTTCTTGTTGTGGCAACGGATCTTTTTGCTCTTGTCCTTTTTTGTTCTGTGCTGATGTCAGTTAAAGTGTTTTATCCTTTGATTAAATTCGTTTTTTATTCGATGATTGCATTACTAACCCTTTTATTTCATTTTTCGCTGGAAAGCTTCGATTGTCTGGACCTCGTTTCGACATTCGAAGAATATAAGGCATGTAAGAAGGACTACGGCTATCTTGAAGCGTTCAGCGTTAGTACATTGAATATTTTTGTGATCTACATTTCGGTTTTTGAAGCACTATCGAATGTCGCGGTATTTTTAGTGAAAAAAAGAAAGAGAGAGCCGAACAGTCCTGCCGAACAGGGCTGAATGCGAAAAGACCGTATAAAGCCATTGCGCGGGCTCAAACGGTCTTTTGCATCTTTAAAAGTTAAATCGATCCTGGCAGCCTCGTCTACGGGATGGGCTTTTCACGTCCCGCTTCTATTCCCGGTTGACGGACGCGTTCCGAAAAAACACAATGGGGCGCCGACTGAGCAGGGCCGACTAAGCATGACGCGATATTCTAACCGGAGAACCGGCCACGCCCGCGCCCGCAACCTTCTACACTCCCTGCTGCTGGAGCAGGTAGTGGTAGAAGCCTTGATGCCGGACAAGCTGGTCGTGCGTGCCGCTCTCGACGATGGCGCCTTGGTCTAGCACGACGATCAGATCCGCATGGCGGATCGTGCTCAGCCGGTGTGCGATGATTAGCGTCGTGCGGCCTTGCAGCATCTCGCTCATATTGTGTTGAATGATTCGCTCCGATTCCATATCGAGGGCGCTTGTCGCTTCGTCAAAGACGAGAATCCGCGGATTGCGGACGAGGGCGCGCGCGATGACGATCCGCTGGCGCTGACCGCCGGACAGCCGGATGCCACCTTCGCCGACAATCGTCTCGTAGCCGAGCGGCAAAGCTTCGATGAACTCATGCGCCCCCGCCAGCCGGGCAGCCCGCTCGATATCTTCATAGTCGACGTCCTCGCCGCTCATGGCGATATTTTCCCGCACCGAGCCGCGGAACAGCACCGTTTCCTGCTGAACGACGCCGATCTGCTTGCGGATGGAAGCGGCGTGCACGTCTCGCAGCGGATAACCGTCGACATAGATAGCTCCGCCCGACGGCTCCAGAAGCTTGAGCAGCAGCTGGGCAATCGTCGATTTTCCCGAGCCGCTCCGCCCGACGAGCGCGACCGTTTGTCCGGGCTTAAGCTGCAGGTCGAGGTTTTGCAGCACCATCTTCCCGCCCCGGTAGTACCGGAACGATACGTTATCGAAACGAACGTGGCCTTGAATGGACGGAAGCAATCGCATGTTGTCCGGCTGCGGGTGTTCGGGAGTCGCTTCATACACATCGTTCAGCCGTTCCATCGAGATACGCGCTTCCGCAAGCTCCCCGAACCGCTGCGAGATCATTTCCAAAGCGAACATAAAGGAAGTGAACAGAACGGTGTACGCCACCAGAGCGCCAACACTCAACTGATCTTCCAAGACGAAAATGGAGCCGAAATACAACAGCGCCACATGACTTAACGAGCGAAGGCCCGATCCGGCCGCTTTGGCGGCGGCCTCCAGGCGGTTGCCCTTTAGCCGCAGTACAAACAAGCTTCCCAGCTTGTTCATCAGCTTTCTGCGAATTGTCCGTTCCATCGATAATCCTTTGACGGTCGCGATCGCGTGCACCGCCTCCACAATCTGCGTCTGGGATTCGCCTTCGGCGATGAGCTGTTTGCGGAGATTGCGGCGTATTTTGGGCAGAAGATAGGCGTAGAGACCGATGTACAGCGGCAAAAATACGAAGGAGAGGATGGCCAGACCGATATGGTAATACGCCATCAAGGCTCCGTACACCAGCAAGGTCAACAGATCCAGCAGCAGCTCGATCGCATGGTCCGTCATCAATCGGCGAATCTTTTCGTTCTCTTGCACGCGTGTCAGGATGTCGCCCGACGTCCGTTTCGTGAAATAGGAGTAAGGAAGCCGGAAGAGCTGCCGGTAAAAGCTGTCCAGCATCGCGCGATCGATCGCAAATGCAAGCCGTCCGATCAAGATCTGGCGGATGGCGATGCCGGCGGTATTCAAGCAGACAAGCGCCAGCATAGCTGCCGTAAGAATATGAAGCAGCGGCCAATTGTCCGCCTGTAATACCCGGTCAAAGATTTGCTGCGTGACAACCGGAAAGGCGAGGAACGCCAGCTCGATCGCTGCGGATAACCCCAATGCAGACACGAGGAGTTTCCGGGAAGGGGAAGCATAGCCGAGATAACGTCTCCACAACATCTCCTTGTCGTCCAGTGGTGTGAGCGGCCCGGCGGGCTGCACGTCGATGACGAAGCCGGTCCAATGGTTGCCGAAGGTGTCCGAAGAGACGGTGTTGAGGTAGCCCAGAGCCGGATCGGCTACAACGAGGCCGCGCTCGTTTACTTCGTAAACGACGATATAATGGTTGCCGTCCCAATGTGCGATGAACGGAGTCGTCAGCTCATGCAGGAGGCTGGCAGCCGTATTCAGTCCTTTGGCCGAGAAACCGAGCGATTCCAGCGTTTCGATCAGCCCGAGCATGGATGTTCCTTCCGCGCCTATGTTGCAGCGTTCGCGCATCCGGTTGACGCTTGTGCGTAATCCGTAATACCGGCAAATCATCGTTAGACACGTAGGACCGCAATCCATCTCGCTTTGCTGCATAATCACCGGATATTTCATCCGCTTTGACCACAATTTCCACGGTTTACCGGATAATCCGGAGAGAGGATCGGGCAGATCGTCCGACGCATCGGCCCCGCTCGGGAGTGCCGTCCCGGGTTTGGCCTTCTCCGGATTATCGATCATCGTCATCGCTTGCGTCGTGTAGTGGGAAGAAATCGAACCTATCGCTTCCAGGATGACCGGGTGTTTGAGGATCAGCTCGTCAAATTCCGTTTTCGCAAGGCGGAAAACGGTTACGGCCTCGGCAGCCCGGATCGTCGCTTTGCGCGCTTCGCCCGTCAACAAGGCAAGCTCTCCGAAAAAATCCCCGGGGTACAGCCGGTTGACAATTGTCGCCTCCGGCCCTTTTTCGACTAGTGCAGACCCGCTCTTCATTATATAGAAGGCGTCTCCGGCTTCCCCTTCGAGAACGAGGCAGGCTTCGGGCTCGTAATGGCGGACCTCCAGCCGGTCCAGCAGCGAACGAAGTGTTGCATGGTCGATATGAGAAAGGACCGTATTGCTTTTCAGGAACGTACGGATGATGTCCGAGGAAATATATTGCCTGAAATAGTTGTCGATGGCGGGGTGCCGGGCAACCATCTGCTGGAACGGACGGCGGTCGAGCCGCAGCACCTCCAGCGGGGTGGAGGCGCGAATCGTAACGGGCGGGGCCGTCTCGGAGCCCAGCAGACGTTGTTCGCCGAAATGCTCCCCGGGCTGCAGCAAGCCCAGATTCGTTTCTTTGCCAGCAGTGTTCGTTCCGATTTTTCTCGCTTTGCCGGTTACGATCAGATAGAAGGCTTCCGGAGAACGGTCCCGATCCAGAATCGTTTCCCCCATCGCGAAGGTTTCCAACTGAAATTGGCCTGCAAGTGCCTGCTTTTCTTCGTCTGTGAATACATTAAACAGCGGGTGTCGATTCAAAACTTGAATACCGTTTTCGTTCACGTGCCCCATCCCTCACCCAAGCTCCATACGTCTTCATGAATATCGAGCGTACGCTCATAGGAATCCAGCTTATATTGAAAAAGCTGTTCCCGTATTTGGCCTGCCACCGTCTCGTTAAGCTCCGCGGGGTAGATCGCTTCCACCCAAAAAAGACTGTACCCGTGTCTATGCTCGAACGGGCCAAGCAGCGCTCCTGCGGAAGCGTTAAATACAGCCGCCGCCGTTTCCGGTTCCAAGTCTTCCCGGCTTACGAAACCGGCGTAACCTCCGGCTTTGGCGGTAGACACTTCCGAAGAATACTCGCGCGCCAGCGAGTGAAAATCGGCGCCTTCTTCCACGCGAAACCGAAGCTCCTGGGCTGCTCCGTACCCGCTCGTCACAATCGTGGAGATTTCGGCACGGTCGTACGTGTGGCCGACCTCCAGGAAGCGCCGACGGATGTCATCCTCGTCTACCGTATGCCGGACCAAAACTTCCCGGAGCACTTGCGGCTTCAGCAGAGAGAGCAAGTCGTCCAGCGTCATTCCGCGAAGCTCCAGCCATTCGGTTGCTTGAGCCGCCGTATATAAACCGTTCGAGCGGCGGAACCGGTTAACTGCCGTTTGCAGTTCGGTACGGTCAGCGGTCAGCTCTAACGTTTCGGCCCAATGTTCCACAATCAGGTCGTGCTTGCAGCGTCCGATCTCCGCCAGTGACGGATCGATTCGCAGCCGCTGAAGAAGTTGTTTCAAACTCATGGTTTTATGATGGATGCGGAGTGCTGTCAAGGGTGCTGTAGTCAACGTTTCATTCCTCGTTTGTTCGTTCGTTTCTGAGAGTATTCTAGCACGCGGAGCCGTTTGAAGGCGATTTCTTTATTTTTCTGGACTTTAACGGAACTTAAACTTGCCGTTGTATAATACACCCATTACGAGGAGGGAGGTAATGGAAATGACTGAACAAAAAAACAAGCAGCCCGGCGAATCAGAATCCGTCGAGCTTACCGATTTGTCGCAGGAAATGTCCGAGCAGCAGCTCAAGGACGTGAAAGGCGGAGACTTGAAAACAGGCACGAAACCGATCGTGAAGAAAGTTACGATTCGTCCGTAATTGGAATATCCTTCAACAGGGTCAAGCCAGCAGGGCAAAAGAAGCCCCGAGCCGTATGTTGCATACAGCTGTGGGGCTTTTTCGTTTATCCGTCTTCAGGCGGCTGGATCGCTGACCCGTTTAGAATCAGGCGCACCTCTCAGGTCTCAACGCCGAATTTGTAGCCGAAACCGCGGATCGTCACGATGTATCGGGGATGTGCCGGGTCTTTTTCGATTTTTTTGCGGAGATTGTGGATATGGACCATGACGGTCCGGTCGTCGCTGGCGCCGTCCCAGCCCCATATTGCTTCGTAGAGCTGATTAACGCTGAACACTTGTTTGGGATGCTCCAGAAGATGCAGCAGCAGCTGAAGCTCCTTCGCCGGAATCGATACCGGCTTGTTGTCGACGAATACCTCCAGCCGCTTCTTGCGGATCGTAAGCCATCCGTCTTTCCAGACGTCGTCCGCTAGTCCGCCGGTTTTTCCTCCGGTAGAGCGCTGGCGGCGCAGCCCTGCTTGTACACGGGCAACGAGCACCTCCGGTTCGAACGGCTTCGTTACATAATCGTCCCCGCCCAGGTTTAATCCGGCCACAATATCCCGCGGTTCTTTTTTGCTTGTTATGAAAATAATCGGCAGGTCCGAGCGGTCGCGAATCGTCTGCACGAGCTTCATACCGTCCATACCCGGCAGCATGATATCAGTAATCAGCATATCGTAGGCCGTGCGCTGAAACAGATTCAGCCCCTGCTCCGCATTCCCGGCGATGTCGATTCGGAATCCTTCTTTATGCAAATAAAGGGCTACCAGCTCGCAGATATCGGGATCGTCTTCAATCAGCAGAATCGTCGTTTCCATCGTATCCTCCTTCGGCATAAGCTTCGGCGCCGGCCTTTGAAGCGCAGACAATGACGGGGAGCGTGATATAGAAGTCGCTTCCTTCGCCGATTATGCTTTTGACGCCTATCTCTCCTTGATGACGCGCCACGATTTCCTTGCAGATCGCCAGCCCGAGACCGCTTCCGGCCTTGGTTTGGTGAATGCCGGGGACCCGGTAGCGGCGTTTGAAAATATGGGGCAGCGCCTCCTCCGGAATGCCTATGCCCGAATCGGCTACATGGATGACGACGACAGGCCCGTGATCCGGATCGGCGGCAGGTGCGAACTCGGTCCACACTCGAATGCGGCCATCGCCCGGGGTGTATTTCACCGCATTGGAGATCAAATTGGCGAATACCCGCTCGAACCGGAACGGGTCCAGAACCGCCAGCAGCTCCTGACCGGGGGGAAGCGGAAGATCCGGTTCTTCCCATATCAACCCGACTCCCTGCGCGCTTGCTTCGGCTGCATACCCGTCACTCCATTGGCGCAACAACGGCAGCAGCGGCACTTCCACAAATTGAAACTGAATTTCTCCGGTATTCAATTGGCTTAGCTCAAGGACGTTGTCGATCAGCTTCTCCAGCATCAGACTGCGTTCGTAGATACGGCCGGCGTATGCAGGAGCTTCCTCCTGCGGGATGACCGCCGTATGAATCGCTTTGGAGAACCCTTTCATAGCGGTGATGGGAGTCGACAAATCGTGGTAAACTTCGGCCAGCAGCGCGCTCCGTACGTTTTCGATCCGGCTCAGTTCCCGGTTGCCCTGCTCCAGCTGCACATTTAAGGACTGCAGATCGGAGGTTCGCTGCCGGATCGTTTCCTCCTGCGATTCGATCACCTTGCTCAGCTCGACCGACAACAGCTCCGACCGGGCGATGGCCCTAGTGAACAGCAGCGATAAGTTCAACAGCTGGGTCAGCAGAAAAAACAGCAAGCCGAACGAAACTAGCCCTCCGAACGGTACGAGACCGGTATAGTACATCATTTCGTGGATAACGGTGGCGAAAAAGCCTAAAAAGCCGATGACGTTCGTTCGCGATCCGGTTCTATGGCGAAGAGCGGCACGAATATAAACGTACATCACATACAGAAAAACGGGAAGCAGCAAAACGATCACGTAGGGCAGCATGAAATGAGTGTACACCCTAGCTGGCGCAACGAGTACAAACAACCCGAATCCGGCCAAGGCGGCCGCAAAAAAGCGGAAAAGGCGCACCGTCGCTTCCTGCGGATACTGCTTATTTACAAAGGCGGCCAAGCTGAGAATGGTGGCGATTTCCGAAAAGTACTCCAGCTTGACTCCCCATTCCCAGGATAATCCCGGGAACAGCACGTAAACAAACGATTCGCCCAACAGGGAAGACCTCGTACAGATGGCCAGACAGATTACGCCAAACCATAAGGCGGACCGGTCCTGCTTGCGGAACAAGTAGAGGAACACCGAGAACACCGCCATGACCAGCAAACATCCAGTCAGAAACGCCCATACCAGAACCCGGTTGCGGTGCAGCGAAGCGATCTTATCCGCATCTCCCAATTCGACGGTCTCCCAGATGCCTCCCGTCCGCTGAGCAAAGTTGGAAACTTGAATGATAAGTTCGTTGTCGCCCGGTCGCGGGACAAAGGAATATACCTTCGGGTGGCTTCTCGGGATCATGCTTGCTGAATCCGTGCCGACTGTCCCGTTGCCGCCCAGATGCTCACCGTTGATCCAGAGCCGGTAAGCGGAAGCGACATTAGGGACATAAAGCCCGAGCGGCCGGCCGCCCGTCTCGCCGGATATAACGAACTTCATCCGATAGGTCGCATAGCCTTCGTTAGACAAAGCTTGTCCGTCAATCGTGTACGACTTCCACTCCGCCGGTACGGAAACGGTCAGCGGCTGGTCCGGCATTCCCCCGGCAAAATCGCCGGGTTCCAGCAAGCGGTTCCAGTAAAACTCCCAAGGCCCGCTCAAGGCGACGATCCCGTCTTTGCCCGGGTGCCATTGCTGCAGGTTTTGTGCATCCGGCGATGAGGGAGTGTCAACCGCAACCGTGGCCGTTACCGATAGCGGTGCATGACACCAAATGAACAGCATTAAAAACACGGAAACTGCGAATTTCATGAGGGTATCTCCTGATATGAGCTTGTGTGTGTCATAATGGTTTTGTCGGATGACGGGGAAGTGGAGATTATGACTTGGATTTATGGGTAATTGGAATCAGACAAGAACAACGACACAACGTATTATCGGAGAATCTGCGGGGGATTTCAAGAAAAAGTTTGATTTAGTGGATTGGGGGCAGTAGCGGCGAGAATGGCTTTGAAGCAGTTTATCGAATATGATAAGAGAAATACCAGATAGGACGGAGTGACTCACTTGCCCATGAATCATAAACCTAATCGGCTGATCGCCGAAAAATCGCCATACCTGCTCCAGCACGCCTACAACCCGGTACATTGGTACCCTTGGTGTGAAGAAGCTTTCGAGATCGCAAGGCGCGACAACAAGCCTGTTTTCTTATCCATCGGCTATTCAACTTGCCATTGGTGTCACGTCATGGAGCAAGAATCGTTCGAAGACGAAGAAGTCGCTTCGATCCTGAACGAGCATTACATAGCAGTCAAAGTAGACCGCGAGGAGAGGCCCGATGTCGATCACTTGTACATGTCCGTTTGTCAGGCGATGACCGGGCAGGGCGGGTGGCCGTTGACGGTGATCATGACGCCGGACAAGAAGCCGTTTTTTGCCGGGACGTATTATCCCAAAAACCGTAAGTACAACCGGTACGGTCTGATGGATTTGCTGCCGCAGCTAGCGGACAAATGGCGGGAGGATCGCACCCGGGTGGAGGAGATCGGGGAGCAGATCGTTGAGGAGACGAAAGCGCGAATGCTTTCCAATTTGCAGGGCGAGCTGAACGAGCAGACGCTGGACAAGGCGTTCCAGCATTATACACAGACGTTCGATGAGACGTATGGCGGGTTCGGTACCGCCCCGAAGTTTCCGGCCGCTCATAACTTGTCGCTGCTGCTCCGGTATTACAAGCGGACGGGGGAGAAGCGGGCGCTCGACATGGTCGAGAAGACGCTCGACGCGATGCACCGCGGCGGGATGTACGATCATATCGGCTACGGATTTGCCCGTTACTCGACGGACGAACGCTGGCTGGTTCCGCACTTTGAGAAAATGCTGTATGATAACGCGCTCCTGGCGATCGCTTACCTGGAAGCGTATCAAGTGACCGGCAGCCGCCGGTACGCCGAGGTCGCGGAGCAGATTTTTACGTATGTGCTGCGGGATATGAGCGATCCGGAGGGCGGCTTTTATTCCGCGGAGGATGCCGACTCGGAAGGGTGCGAGGGCAAGTTTTACGTGTGGAAACCGGAGGAGATCGCTGAAGTGCTCGGCGCCGAAGACGGGGAGTTGTTTTGCGAGCTGTTCGATATTACGGCCGAAGGCAATTTTGAGGGAGACAATATTCCCAATTGGATTACGCAAATGCCGGATTCGTTCGCGCGCCGGAAAAACATCGACGTCTCCGAGCTGGAGAGCCGGGTGAGCGAATGGCGCCGGAAGCTGTTCAACCATCGCGAGAAGCGGATTCATCCGCACAAGGACGATAAAATTTTGACGTCCTGGAACGGACTGATGATTGCGGCGCTAGCGAAGGGGGCCAAGGCGTTAAACCGTCCGGCTTATCGGGATGCCGCGCAAAAAGCCGAGTCATTCTTAGGGTCCAAGCTGCGCCGGGAAGACGGAAGGCTGCTGGCGAGGTACAGAGACGGGGAAGCGGCTTACGCCGGCTATGTCGACGATTATGCGTTTCTGATCTGGGGGCTCCTCGAGCTGTATGAAGCGACGTTCGACCCGGATTACTTGCACAAAGCTTCAGGGCTCGCCCACGACATGCTGGAGCTGTTCGGGGACCGGGAGAAGGGCGGTTTGTTTTTCTACGGGCACGATGCCGAGCAGCTGCTGATGCGAATGAAGGAAACGTACGACGGCGCGCTGCCGTCCGGCAACTCCGTCGCCGCCTACAGTTTGCAGCGCTTGTCCAAATACGTCTACGACGCCGTCCTGTCGCAACAAGCCGACGAGCAACTGCAGACGTTCGCCGGAGCGGCCGACCGTTACCCGGGCGGACATTCGATGCTGCTGACCGCCCTGGACTTTGCGGTAGCCTCTCCAATGGAGATCGTCATTGCCGGCGATCCGGCTCGGGACGATACGAAACGGATGCTGGAAGCGGTACAGACGCGGTTTTTGCCGCATGCGATCATCATTCTTATCCCGGACGGAGAGGAAGGCGAGCGAGTAAGGGCGGCGATTCCGCTCGTTGCGGACAAACGGGCGCTCGGCGGCCGAGCGACGGCTTACGTGTGCGAAGGCTTTTCGTGCCAATCCCCGACAGGCGATGTGGAGGAGCTTGAAGAGATGCTGGACGGAGTTGCGGATGACTGGTAACCGCCTGACGTCAACTAGTTGAACGACCCGACCTAAGTTTCTCTGCGATTAGGTAAGGTTAATCAATACTCTACGTCATACAAAATCCGCTCCGCACGCTGATAACAGCACACGGAGCGGATCTCTTTTACTTCTGTCCATCGTCTCCCGAAGCCAAAGCCATCTCCATCAAAATACCGACGATCGTCTCACCTTGGCGGTTTTTCATACGCTTGATTCCGTACGGGACAAAGCCGAGCTTGTCATAAAACAGCATGGCCCTGGGGTTCGTATGATGGCAGACGAGCAGCAGCCTCGGCACGTTCAGTTCATCGCGCGCTTTGCCGATCATCGTGCGGATGAGGCAGCCCGCTGCCTCGGTGCCCCGGTGCTCCGCCGCTACGATGACGTTGCCGAGATGGCAGTGACGGCCTTCCTCCCAGCCGTAAAAGTTGGCGAATCCGACGATAACGCCGTCAATCGTAACGACGGTCGGCCGCCAGCGCATTCTCACGGCCGCATCGAGCTGCTCCGGAGTAAGCGGGTAAGCTGCGGAAGGGAACATGAAATACAGCTCTTCCTCGGTTTGCGGTAACGAACAGATTGCCGGATAGTCGGCAGGCACCGCCGGTCTGCAACTGTACATGGTTGATACCTCCATGCCCCGCTCGGGGGTATTTGTATTGAGTATATATCGGGCGCACCCGGCAAGTACGCCAAAAGTGCAGTCAAACAATGCCAAAAATTGCAGCGGGGAAAAAGAGGCTGTGCTAAAAGTCGCTTGCGATTTTGCACAGCTTCAACTCGGCATTCCTCGATAAAAAGAACCTCAGCTTCCACGTAACAATGGAATTTGAGGTTCTTTCGATTGGAAATGGGGACACGCCCTATCGTGCAGGCACTTTTGGGACATCCCCATAGCTCGAATCGCGGTACGCGTGCCTCTTTTTTATTTTTGCGGCAAAATCGCATTCCAGACATCGGTCGTCTCGTACCCTAACCGCCAGGCGGCCACTCCGGCAAGATCGTACTTTTTGGCGATCTCTACGCGGGCTTTGACGGTTTCTTCGTTTTCCAGCCAAAATACGTATTTGTATTCGCCGTCGGTATATTCGACCTTGTACTGGCCGAATTGCGGGTCCCATACAGACACGGCTTTTTTGGATTCGATAAGAGCAGGCAGATCTTTCATATAGATGGCGCGGTTGCTCTCGAGCGCTCCGGTAGCGGAGTTGATTTTCCATTCTCTCACATAAAACGGAATGCCCATCATCAGCTTATCCCGCGGAATCCCGTATTCGAGAAACTCCTTCACACCTTCCTCGACCCAGGCGAGTCCCGCTACGGAGCCCGGCTTGTCGCTGCCGGAGTAATGATGGTCGTAGGTCATTGTAATGATGTAATCGACGATGCTCCCAAGCTTCTCGTGGTCGAAGGCGGTTTGATGGTTCCATTTGACGCTGCCTCGCGGCAAATCGATCGAGATTTTTAATCCTTTGGCATGAGCTGCAGCCGTAAGCGATTCGATAAAGGCTGTGAAAGCTTTGCGGTCTTTGCCGGACAAATTCTCGAAATCGACGTTGATCCCGTCCACGCCCAGATCGGAGGAGCGGCCCACAAGAGCGGCAATGAACTTCTGCTGGGCGGCCGGATTCGCGAGAAATTGGGTCGTCAGCGTCGAATTAAACTGATTGGCTACGAGCGGATGGACTTCGTGACCTTGACTTTTCAGCCAGGCGACGCTTTCCTTGTTCGACATATCTTTCAAATTCCCGTCCGCATCTTCCAGTTGGAACCAGGTCGGAGAATCGACATCGAGTCCCGCGGTCGTCTGCACTTGCTTCTTGATCGTGTCGGCAGCCGAGGAGCCGTTCCAGCCCCAGAACAGCAGCTTGCGGAAATTGTTCCAGATGCGGTCCCCATGGTACGTCCGGATCGAAATGTTTTTGTACCACTGCGCATATTGGAGCGCTTCGCCGATCGTCTTGAATTCCGCAACCTTCTCGTTGCTTTGATAGACTTGATAGTATGGATAATTATTCCAAATTTCTTTGCCGTCCGTCTTAATGGAAATATGTAAAAACCATTGGGCATAATAAATCGCATCGTTGATGCTGACGAATTCGTTGATCAGATTATTGCCTTGGTACACTTTGTATTTGCTTTCGTTCGAATAGACGGTTTTTTTGCCGTTCGAGTTGTCGACGACGATCGAGTTGGACCATTTCAACGATTCGTTCACGGCGTCTTCCAAATAAGCAAACTTCCATTCTTCCTTCGTTTGCCCCTTCTGGTACACTTGGTAAACGGCGGCTCCTTCTCTGGCTTTCTGCTTGTCGGCGGCCGAGAGGTTGTCCCATACCCATTGGTTCGTCTCCAGATCGATGACGTGAGCGTTCAAGTAATACGTCGCTTCCTTGATCGCATCGTTCAAATTGGCGAACTCCCAAGTGTCGAGCGTAATCCCGCCCTGGTACAGCCGGTAGCGCGGGTAGTTGTTCCACACCCAGCCGGCGGACTGCATATCGCGGATCGACGCGTGGCCGTAATACTGGGCAACGGCTTTGGCCTGCTCCAGCGTAGCGAACTCCCAACCGGGGAGCGATACGTCATACTGATAAAGTTTGTAACGCGGGTACGTGTGGTGGACCCAGTTCCTCGTCTCGATTTCCTCGACGTAGCTGTGGGTGAACCAGTTGGCGTAAGCGATCGCTTGCTTCAGATCGGAAAACTCGGATAATGCGGCTTCGTTCTGATACACGCGGTACTTCGTCGTCTTGTTCGGGGCGGCGCCGGCCGTAAAAGGAGCAGCCAGCATAAAAACCGACACGAGCAAGGCGGCAATCCATCTTTTCCCTGTCATCTCTCGACCTCTTTCTCTCGCAATCTCGCACTATATCAGACGCCGCAAAACGGAAATAGTTGCGAGATTTCAAAAAAGAAGAGAAAGCGCGAAAAACGCCCCGATGAATCGGGGCGTCAACCACTTCAGCCGGCTGGCGGCTACTCTTTAATTCTGCAGAACATTTCGTCTTCTACGTCGAGCTCCAGATCACTGCGGAATACGCGGCGGTCGTAATGGCTGAGCATGTACCGCTCGATCGCTTCCAGCATATTCGCTTCGACGATATATTGGGAACGGCCGTCAATCGTAACCTCAGCGGAAAATCCGAGACTCTCGTCCCATTCCAGCTGAACGTTAACTTGCGCCGGTTGAACGCCTTTGCGTTCGGCCATATGCGTACAGATCGCGTTAATGATCTCTTGTTCGTTTAATATCATTCTTGGAATCTCTTCTTCGTTTTGTTACGGTCGCGGAAGTACACGTACACGTAACGGATCAGTACGATCAGCGCGACGATCGCCATCACGTTAATCAACAGTCCGAGAATATTGCCGAGGAAGCCCATGCCTCCGAACAATCCGCCGAACAGCATGCCGGCCAGACCGCCGATCATCAAGCCTTTCATAAAGCCGCCGCCGCCGAAGAGGCCGGGTTTTGCAGCTCCTGCGGTAGCAGGGGTAGTCGGATTCGTCGTCGATTTGCCCGGATCGGTCTTCGTCGCATTGTCGGTCGGCGAATACGATTTGTTGCCGGACTTATAACCGCCGACTTTCGGTTTGGCATCTACCGACTCCACGCCGCTGAATGCTACGAACAGCAGGCTAGCCATCAGTACCAGCATCCATTTTTTCATTGTAATTACCCTCCTGTGGAAAGCGTTTAAAATTTGCACTGCGTTATGTACTACGAATAGCCTGGGCATCGGTTTCGCTTTTTATTAACTTTTTTTAATGTTTTTTAAATATTTTTTTCGGCAGAGCCGCCGAGAGGAACGGATGCCGGATGAAAATCTGCCAATTGTAGAGTTCAAAACCATCGTGATATAATATAGGGATGGAATCCAACTTAGAAGTGAGAGGCGGTGGCCGGCGTGTATCCCGAAGCTTACGTCGAATACCTGATTCATTTCCATGCGGATCGCGACTTGTTCGAGTGTCACGAAATATTGGAGGAATACTGGAAGGAACACCCTCACGATCCGAGAAGCAAAACCTGGGTCGGGCTTATCCAAGTGGCTGTTGCGCTGTACCACCACAGGCGGGGCAACCGGAGAGGCGCCGTGAAGATGTTGGCGGCGTCGCTGCTCAATACGGATGATCGTCATCTGCAGTCGCTGGGTATCGATGCGCCGGCATTTCGCGAGCAAGTGGGGCGCAAGCTGGAGGAACTATCCTCGGATGATGCGATTCCTTTCACCGATATGGATTTGCCGCTTACGGACGACGCTTTACTCGCATTGTGCGAGAACGTATGCAGGGAGCGGGGACTCGTCTGGAGGCAGCCGAGCGATTCGGCCAACCGTTATCTGATTCACAAACATACGCTGCGCGACCGGAGTGAGGTGATTGAAGCCAGGCAAAGGGAGGCTGAACGGAGACGGAACGCAGCCATTCAAGCGGAAGGGTGAGTGGATGAACGCCAGGCTGGAACAGCAAATCCGGTTCATACTGGAGATTGACAAGCTGAAGCAGATTTACCGCAAAAGCCGCATTATCGGCAAGGAGCGGTTCGAGAACGATGCGGAGCATACGTGGCATCTGGCGATGATGGCGATGATGCTGCATGAGCATGCGAACGAACCGAAACCGGACTTGCTGAAATCTTTGAAGATGTTATTGATTCACGATCTCGTAGAAATAGACGCCGGAGACACGTTCGCCTACGACGAGAAAGGTCTCGAAGGCAAATATGACCGGGAAATGGCAGCGGCACAGCGCATATTCGGCCTTCTGCCGGACGACCAGAGGCAGGAATGCATCGCCTTATGGGAAGAGTTCGAAGCGAGGGAGACGAGCGAGTCGAGATTCGCTTCCGCCGTCGACCGGCTGCAGCCGATGCTGCTTAATTTCGAGAATGAAGGACAGTCGTGGAACGAGCATGGCATCACAAGCGACCGGGTGCTGGCCAGAAACCGTCAGATCGGCGAAGGAGCTTCGGAGCTGTGGAGATACGCCGAGCGACTGGTCGCCGAAGCCGTCGAGAAAGGTTTTATTGCGAAATAAGCTGCAGCCCTTGCAGCGCGAAACTCATACTGACACAGGAAGGACTACTGCGATGAAAAGACTGCTGGATCAAATTATTGAATTCAACCGTTCCTTCGTGGAGCAAAATAAATTCGAGCCTTATCTGACTTCCAAATTTCCCGATAAAAAATTCGTCGTGCTGACGTGCATGGATACCCGGCTGATCGAGCTGCTTCATGCCAGCATGAACATCAAAAACGGCGACGTGAAAATGATCAAATCCGCAGGCGGCGTCGTATCGACCGCTTTCGGCGGCATTATGCGCAGTATTATTGTTGCGATCTACGAGCTCGGCGCGGAGGAAGTGCTCGTCATCGGCCATTACGATTGCGGGATGAGCAACTTGAATCCTCTCCGGATGAAGGAGAAGTTTCTGGAGCGGGGCATCGAGGAGAGAACGCTCGAAATTTTGGAGAACTCCGGCCTTCATATCGAAAGATGGCTTCGCGGCTTCGAAGACGTTACCGAGAGCATCAAAAGCAGCGTTAGCCTGATCCGCAACCATCCGCTTGTGCCGAAAATTCCGGTCCATGGCTTGGTGATCGATCCGAAAACCGGCAAGCTGGACGTCGTCGACGCCGGCTACGAGCTGACTGAACAGCCGAAATGAAAAAAAGAAAGAGGCTTCCGGGAGTGCAGCACGACTCCGGTTAGCCTCTTTTTTGCTGTGGCATTGCCGCTGCAGGTTAGGAACGGTTTGCCGCGGACGTGCGGCGGTCGATCACTTTCATGGACGGATTGTACGTTTGCGCGCTGCTTTTTAATACCAAGTCTCCGGCACCGCCGCGCTTGTCGACAAGCAGCCGTTCCTCGAAATACACCTCGTGCCGAGGGTCGTAAAAGATCGTAAACACGTTGCTGCGCGCCAGCATGTCGTCCTCCTCCGGACTGTCGACGAGCCACAGGGCGGCTACCCCGTTAACGGCGCATCCGCAGCCTTCCGTATCATAGGCAAGCTTGATCGCGCCTGCCGCGCTTTTGGCAAAATACGTATCCCGTATATGAGCGGCGGCTTCATCGGTAAATTGGATGTTCATCTCGTTCCCCTCCCCTATTCGGTGCCGTATGACCGTTTATTATACCATACAGGAGGGCCGGGGCCCAAAGTTGCTTCCTCTTTCTTGAACAAGTATGATGAAACCATCTGTACTTATATTCCGAAGGAGGCACGATTCGCAGATGAGTGTAACTGAACCGCTGGCCGACAAGCTGAAGTCGTTTCGAAGCTATGTCAGGAAAATGAAAAGTTACGGCGAAGCGCTGGATGTGATGTATTGGGATTTGCGCACCGGCGCGCCCAAAAAAGGTGTCGGAGTCCGTTCCGAGGCGATCGGAGAGCTGTCCGCGGAAATGTTCAAAATGTCCGTATCGGACGAGATGGGGCGTTACATAGAAGAACTGACGGAGCCCGGCGTACTCGGGCAGCTGGATGAGCTGAACCGCAAGCTCGTCGAGGAGTGCAAGAAAGAGTACGACCGCAGCAAGAAAATTCCGGCCGACAAGTACCAGGCGTACGTCGTGCTGACTTCCCAAGCGGAGTCGGTGTGGGAAGAAGCGAAAGAAAAGTCGGATTTCGCCATGTTCCAGCCGTATCTGGAAAAAATCGTGGCCGCCAATCTGGAGTTTATCGAGCTGTGGGGCTACGAGGGACATAAATACAATACGCTGCTCGATATGTACGAGCCGGGCATGACGGTCGAGAAGCTGGACCCGCTGTTTGCGGGGCTCCGGGAGAAGCTCGTACCGCTTGTATCGGAGATCCAGCAGTCGGCGAACGTTCCGGATACTTCCTTTTTGAAGCAATCGTTCGACGTCGAACAGCAGAAGAAGTTCAGCCGGTACATCTTGCGCGAGCTCGGTTACGATTTCGACGCAGGACGGCTGGACGAAAGCGTGCACCCGTTTGCATCCGGTCTGAATCCCGGTGACGTGCGGATTACGACCAGATACTTGACCGACGACGTCACAAGCGCCCTTTTCGGAACGATCCACGAATGCGGACATGCGCTGTACGAGCAAAATCTATCCGAAGAATTGATCGGTACCACGTTATGCACCGGCACATCGATGGGGATTCACGAATCGCAGTCGCGGTTTTGGGAAAATATGATCGGGCGCAGCCGGTCGTTCTGGAACCGGTATTTGCCGGAGCTTAAGGAGCTGTATCCGGACCGTCTCGGAGAGGTTTCGGCGGAATCGTTTTATCGCGGAATCAATGTCGTTCAGCCTTCGCTGATCCGGATCGAAGCCGACGAGCTGACCTACAACCTGCACATTATGATCCGTTACGAGATCGAGAAGAAGCTGTTCGACGGCTCGCTCGCCGTCGCCGATTTGCCGGCCTATTGGAACGAGAAGTACAAGGAATATCTCGGCGTTACGCCTGGCAACGACGGGGAAGGCGTTCTTCAGGACGTCCACTGGTCCGGCGGCAGCTTCGGTTATTTTCCTTCTTACTCGCTGGGCAACCTGTACTCCGCGCAGATCCGTCATACGATGGAGAAGGCGCTGGGCGATCTGGACGATCTGGTTGCCAAGGGCGAATTCGCGGCGATTAAAAACTGGCTCATCGACAACATTTACCGTTACGGCAAGCTGCTCACGCCGGATGAGATCATCACCCGGGTTACGGGAGAGCCGCTTAATCCGGACTACCTGGTCGATTATTTGCAGACCAAATATAAAGAAATATACAAGCTGTAGCCGATCGGATTTTACGAAGGTGTACAGATCAAGTGCCGGTATCCGTATAGGATAACCGGCTTTTTTGCGTGGTTCTTCGCGCCAAGCGGCGCAGCTTGAGGCCGGCGCTACGTAAGATGCGGGAAATTGGCGCCGCCGACCGCCGCAACTTTATTAACCCTCCGCTAGGCGGCTGCATATGATGATGGCATCAAACCGATGTGAAGGAGGATTGTCCCATGGGCAAAACGTTAAGGTGTCTCCTGATCGCGATCGTGGCCGCTGTTCCCGTACTGCTGGCCGCCTGCTCGGGCTCCGGAGGCGACCAGACAAAGATTCGGATCGGGGAAGTGACCCGTTCGATCTTTTACGCGCCTCAGTACGTGGCGTTGAGTCAAGGTTTTTTCAAGGAAGAGGGGCTGGATGTCGAGCTGACAACGACCGCAGGCGGGGATAAGACGATGACGGCGCTGCTGTCCGGCACGATTGATGTAGCGCTGGTCGGGTCGGAGACGTCGATTTACGTGTATCAGCAAGGAGCCGACGATCCGGTCGTGAATTTCGCGCAAGTGACCCAGACGGACGGGACGTTTCTCGTATCTCGCAAAAAAATCGACAAGTTCGACTGGTCCATGCTGAAGGGGAGTACGTTTCTCGGCCAACGAAAAGGCGGCATGCCGCAAATGGCCGGAGAATTTACGCTGAAGAAAAAAGGGATCGACCCGCAAAAAGATTTGAAGCTGATCCAAAACGTCGATTTCGCCAACATTCCGGCCGCGTTCTCGTCCGGCACCGGCGACTACGTCCAAATGTTTGAGCCGCAGGCGGCCGTCATCGAGAAGGAAGGCAAAGGGTTCGTCATCGCTTCGTTCGGGGTGGAGAGCGGACAGCTTCCTTATACGGTCTACATGACGAAGAAAAGCTTCCTGACCAAAAACGCGAAAACGATCCAGAAGTTTACGAACGCCGTCTATCGGGCGCAGCAATGGGTCGCCGACAAATCGGTCGATGAAATCGCCCAGGCGGTCACTCCGTATTTCACCGATACCGATAAAGAAATCGTCAAAGCGGTCGTGAAGCGGTACAAGGAGCAGCAATCATTCGCCACCGATCCGATCGTCGACGAGAAGGAATGGAACAATCTGCAGGACGTCATGCAGTCGGCCGGAGAACTGAAGCAGCGTGCCGATTACAAGGCGCTGGTGGATAATACGTTCGCCGCGATGGCGATCGAGTCCGCCAAAAAGTGACGCCGGAGGTAGGTGACTGCAAGTGACGGACAAGAAACCTGCGGTCGTTCTGAACGATGTGACTCACGTATATGTATCTGACAAAGGCGCATCCCTGGCGGTCGACCGGGTCGGCCTCTCGCTGGCGCAAGGAGAATTCGTCAGCCTGGTCGGCCCGAGCGGCTGCGGCAAGACGACCCTGCTCTCCATCATAGCCGGGCTGATCGAGCCGACGGCGGGCGTAGTGCAGCTGTTCGGCCAGCCCGTGGACGGCCCTTCGTCGAAGGTCGGCTATATGCTGCAGCACGATTATTTGTTTCCTTGGCGGACGATACTCGACAATGCCTGCATCGGCCTGGAACTGCAAGGCAAAGTGACGGACGAACACAAAAAAAGCGTAACCCGGATGCTCCGGGAGATGGGGCTGGCCGATGTCGTCAGCCGTTATCCCCATCAGCTGTCAGGAGGGATGCGGCAGCGGGCCGCACTGGTAAGAACACTGGCAACCTCGCCCGACATTATGCTGCTTGACGAGCCGTTCTCCGCCCTCGATTACCAGACGAAGCTCCAATTGGAGCAGCTCGTACTGGATACGCTGCGAGCCAGACGCAAGTCGGCCATACTCGTAACGCACGATATCACGGAAGCGATCGCGATGAGCGACCGGGTTATCGTGCTCGATCACAGCCCGGGACGGGTTCGGCGGGAGATGAGCATTCCCGGTCCGATTCGCGAAGCGAGTCCGATGAAAGCAAGGGAGCTGCCGGGATTTCATTCGCTGTTTAACGAGATATGGAACGAATTCGAAGAGATGGAAGCAAGGAGGGAGACGTAAATGACCCCTCGACACGAGCAAACGGCGGATGTCGGCGAGACGTCCGGCCTGCCGGAACTCATTTACAAGCAGCACCGCAGCCGGAACCGGCGCAGAAGCGTTGCCGTGATTACGACCCAGATCGCCATTCTGGTCCTATTTATCGGCTTGTGGGAGCTGGCCGGACGGTTCAAATGGATCGATGTGCTGCTGTTCAGCTACCCTAGTAAAATTGCCACCCTGCTTGCGGATAAGATCGCCGACGGCACGCTGCTGCCGCATGTGTGGACGACGGTGCTGGAAACCGGAATCGGCTTTGTGTTAGGCACGCTGATCGGAACGGGGGTGGCCACCTTGATCTGGTGGTCGCCATTTCTGGCGCGAGTGCTCGACCCTTACATCGTCGTAGCGAACAGCATGCCGAAGGTGGCGCTCGGCCCTTTGTTCATCGTCGGACTCGGACCGAATATGATGTCGATCATCGCCATTACGCTGGCGGTTACCGTCATTATTACGACGCTGGTCGTCTATTCCAGCTTCAAGGAAGTGGACGCGAATTATGTAAAGGTGGTGCGGATGTTCGGAGGCTCGAGAGCCGCGTCGTACCGGAAAGTTATTTTGCCGGCATCCTTTCCTACGATTGTATCCACCTTAAAGGTGAATGTCGGTCTGGCCTGGATCGGCGTCATCGTCGGCGAGTTTCTCGTCTCCAAGGAAGGGCTCGGCTACTTGATTATTTACGGCTTCCAGGTGTTCAACTTTACGCTTGTGCTCGGAAGCCTGGTGATCATTGCGATTGTCGCAACCGTCATGTATCAGATCGTGGCGTACTTCGAAGCGAGGATGAACCGGAAGTGAGAGGGAGTGAGGCTGCGCGAAGCCGCTCCCTTTTTTCGTGCGGAAAAAACCGGATTTTCTGCGGAATCCGTTGACAACCTCGGCAGGAATCGATAAATTAGTCGTAAGCCTGGATCATATGGTCCAACCAACAGGAGCCGAGTGCTAAGCGAAGGAGAGCGCGTCTTGGAAATACCGGAGAAAGTAAACTTGTCGCAAGTGGTAACGGAGAGAATCAAAACTCACATTTTGGAGGAAGGGCTGAAGGAGGGGGACAAGCTGCCCTCGGAGAAACAGCTGATCGAATCGCTGCGGGTGAGCCGGACTGTCGTACGGGAAGCTCTGAAATCGCTGGAGACCGTCGGATTGATCAAAATCAAGCCCGGTGACGGCATCTATGTGGACGGAGCGTCGCTGAAGCCCGTGCTGGATCAGGTCAGCTTCCGCTGGAAACGGGAAGACCGGATCATCAAGGAGCTGCTGCAAACACGCCGGATTTTGGAGCTGGGCGCAGTAGAGCTGGCCATCGAGCTGTACGATCTGAGACTGATCGGCGAGATGGATATATGGATTCGCGAAATGGAGGCCAGAATTAAAAAAGGCGAGCTTCCGATCGAGGAGGATCTGCAGTTCCACCGGGCTTTGTTCCGCTCGACGGGCAACGAGACGTATTGCGAATTTAGCGAAGTGCTGAACAACTTCTTTATCAAAATCCGCGAAAGCCATTTCGGCAACGTAGAGGATACGAAAAAATCGCTCGAGGAGCACCGCAACATTGTGCGGTATATTCGGGAAAAAAACACGGAGAGCGCCAAGGCGGAGATGGAGCGGCATCTGGTGCCGCTTAAGAAGTACGTCGGAGGCTAAGGAGAGGAAGGAATACCGGAAAGGAGCGGGCAGCCGCTCTTTTTTTTGTTAGGAAAGCGAGGACCACAAAAACGGAGGATAAGCAAACAAGAACGATGCGATTGGGACACTACCATTGGTGGATGCACCATGAATCACCGGCTGTCCAACGTGTAGCGGAAAAGTGATTTCCGTTATTCCCGAGAGGTACGCCGTTCTCTCGCAACAGCGGAAGTTTCGTTTCCTTAATTTTGGATTTTTAAAGTGATAAAGACGTTTGAACTGGGAATAAAGGAACAAAATGTTCCGTTATACGTCCATTTTCACCTGCGAACAACAAATAACGGAAGTAAAACTTCCGTAAAAAGCTTACAGGGGAAGGGAAGCCGGACGTTGCCGTCCTGTCCCGGATCTACAACACGATAGTGGACGAACGGCTGGACATAAGGAATCCGATCTCTTCCCAAGCACCAACGCAGGGGCTTGCACGACAAAGGACCGTCCGGACGTTTTCCGGACGGTTTATTTGCTCTCTGCTCAGGAATGAGAAATAGCCGGGCGGAATTGTGCATAGGACATCCCGGAGGAGCAATAGGATTGGAATAAAGGGAAAGAGATATTTTGGAAATACAATTTGTGGGCCGAACCTAAAAAATGTTGTCACCCTAGACGAATGTCCTGCATACACTTTTAATGAATGATTTGTCATGGAGGAGGTTTGCAGGATGTCGATAGCACATAGAGATATGAATTGCAGAGAAATCATTACGAAAGCTGTATGCGGCAAAGGTCGTAAGTTTTCGCAAGTGACGCATACCGTAACTCCGCCACACAATCCGTCGAGTATTCTTGGCGCCTGGGTCATTAACCACGAGTATGAAGCGGTTAGAGGCAACGACGGGATCGAGGTGGTAGGTACTTACGATATCAACATTTGGTATTCTTACGACAAAAACAAGAGCACAGACGTAGCGAAAGAGACAATCTCTTACGTCGAGTTAGTACCGCTGTCGTATCTTGATCCGAAACATAGGGCTTCTACGGTGGAGGTCGCTGCGGTCGCAACGCAAGACCCGAACTGTGTGGAAGCGGGCGTTTCGTCCTCCGGCAACGGTGTCGTTATCCGGGTGGAGCGGGAGTTCCAGGTGGAGATGATCGCTGAGACGAAGGTGTGCGTCTCCGTGTGCCCGGGCGGCTGCGACGATCTCGATAAAGAAGTCGAGTTCGCGAGCCACGATGAGAGCGATTATGAGGATCTTGATCCGGATCTGCTCGACGACGATGTGAATTAATACTTACGTTATACTATGCGGGAGAAGACGTTTCGCCAGGGGGCATCCGCCCTCTTTTTTATCGGGAACGTAAGATTAGGCTTGGCTCGTACTTTAGCTCCTGCACCGGAGCTGAAAGAAGCTCCGATCTGCTAAAGATGGGGGAAATGAGGTGGCCGGATGGACGTCTTGTTCACCGAAGCAGAGCGGCTGGGACTGAACGGCAGGGAGGCGGTGGAGGCGGCGCGGAATCAGCGGCTGTTGATCTCTCTGCCGGGTCTGCTCGGCTACTCGGACTTATCGACAACCGGAACGATGCGGGCCGTCACCCGCCGTTACCGGTTTTGTCTGTTTCATCTGGAGACGATAGCGACCTACCGTTCCGTCACCAGCGGCGTGTTTACGGCTGAAAGGTTGCAGCCGGTATCCGGGTCGCGGTTCGCGAAAGGATTTCTGCCGCCTACATACGAGAGAGAATGGGAACCCGCCGCCGATGAAGACAGACTCGACAAAAGGCTGAAACGGGCCGAGAAAGCAGCGGGCCGGATCTTGTATATGCTGGGGCTGGATTACGGCGTCGTTGACATCGGGATCGGTGCGGACGGCAAGCCGGTTCTGCTCGGAGTCGAGCCGTATCCTGAGCTGGAGCAATCTGCCGCATTGGCGTTCGGTGTGGCGCTGGCGGAATATCGCGAAAGAAGGGCGGAGGAAAGCGGGAGAAGCCGTGACGCTACTCTGGGGGCGGACCCGGAATTTCTGCTTATGAACGCTGAAGGCCAAGTTGTGCCGGCATCCGCTTATCTTCCGAGACGGGGACTTGCCGGCTGCGATCATGTGCGGATCGGGGAACGGCTGCTGTATCCGCTCGCCGAGCTGAGGCCGGAGCCCAGCCCCGACCCGGGAAAGCTGTTCGCTTCGATCCGCAAAGCGCTGTACCTTGCAGCCGAACATATCCCCGATCGGCCGGGGATGCGATGGCTGGCCGGAGGAATGCCCGCCAAAGGATTCGCCCTCGGCGGGCATATCCATCTGAGCGGACTCTGGCTGAACAGCTCGCTGCTGCGCGTACTGGACAATTACTTGGCGCTGCCGCTCATGCTGATCGAAGACCGACGTTCGCAGGCAAGGCGTCCCCGGTACGGCGCGCCGGGGGATGTCCGCCGCCAGCCGCACGGAGGATTCGAATACCGGACGCTTCCCAGCTGGCTCGTCACCCCGGTTATTACGAAGGGCGTGCTGGGGCTCGCTGCGCTGCTCTCTTCTTCTTATCGCGGCCTTCATCAGAGGCCGCTGCGGAACTTCGAGCTGCTCCGGGCCTATTACGAGGGCGACAAGCCACGGCTGGCGGACGCGGTGAAGCCGCTGATCGACGAACTGTACGGACTTGACGGATACCGGCGGTATGAGCAGATGGTGTCCCCTTTCTTACGAATGGTCCGATTGGGAATAAGCTGGGACGAGTCCCGCGATATCCGGATGGGCTGGAAAATAGGTCCGTGGAAGGAGCGCTGACGAGCGGAAGGATAAAATTCTACCTAGGGAAGAACTTTTATAATGCTTAACTATAAAATTCTACCTAGGGAAGAACTTTTATAATGCTTATCTATAAAATTCTTCCTAAGGCTGCAAAACAAGGAGAAAGCCGCGATTTATGATATAATAGTTTGATAGAGAAGAGACGTTAGCGGCATCCGTTGGCGCATCAATCGCGGTTGGGGGATGGACATGACCAAATATACACCGATGATCGAGCAATATTTATCGATCAAGGCGCAGGCGGAGGACGCTTTTTTGTTGTTCCGCCTGGGCGATTTTTACGAGATGTTTTTCGAGGATGCGATCAAAGCTTCGCAAGAGCTGGAGATAACGCTGACCGGCAGGGAAGGCGGCATGGAGGAGCGCATACCGATGTGCGGCGTTCCGTACCATTCGGCGGAATCGTACATAACCCGGCTGATCGAGAAAGGATATAAGGTTGCGATTTGCGAGCAGGTCGAAGATCCTGCGGAAGCGAAAGGCCCCGTCCGCCGGGAGATCGTGCGGATCGTGACTCCGGGCACCGTCATGGACGGCAAGACGCTGGGAGAGACGAAAAACAACTTCCTCGTCTGCGTCACCTCCGTGGACGATCAATATGGGCTCGCCGCCTGTGACCTGTCAACCGGCGAGCTGTTCGTGACGAAAACCGAAGATACGCTGGAGCAGCTCGTCGACGAAATTAACGTCTATGCTCCGTCCGAGCTGATCGGACAGCCGGAGCTGCTGGATAAGCTGCAAAGCTCGATGTCCGGCTGGCTGACCACCAAGCTGTTCACTGCCAGATCCGGCATGGACGAAGAGTTGTTCGAGAGCCAGTTCCCCGAGGAGGAGCGGCGTGCGATTCCGTCTGTATGCCGGGATGCGGCTTCGTTGCTGCTCTCCTATCTGAACGAGACGCAGAAGCGCTCCTTATCCCATATTACGCATATCGAGGCGTACGACCGCCAGCAGCATATGACGATGGACCCGTTCACCAGACGCAACCTGGAGCTTACCGAGACGGTCCGCGAGCGGTCCAAAAAAGGTTCGCTGCTGTGGCTTCTGGACCGGACCGTCACTTCCATGGGCGCGAGGCTGCTCCGCAGATGGATCGACAAACCGCTTACTAGCCGGGATGCGATCGAGCAGCGGCTTGAAGCCGTCGACTGTTTGTACAACGGGCTGATCGTCCGGGAGGAATTGCGGCAGCAGCTCAAGGAAGTGTACGATCTGCAAAGGCTGGTCGGGCGTATCTCATACGGCAGCGCCAACGCGCGCGACCTGCTTGCGCTGAAGCTGTCGCTGATGCAGGTGCCGGCGGTCAGGCAGCTTTGTGTTTCCTCCGGGTCGGCGACGCTCCGGACGCTGGGGGAAACGATGGATGACTGCGGCGATATCCTGCAGTGGATCGGAGACGCAATCGCCGAGGAGCCGCCGGTATCGGTCCGCGAAGGCGGATTGATCAAGACCGGCTTCCACGGGCGGCTCGATCAGCTCCGTGAAGCGAGCACGAACGGCAAGAAGTGGATCGCCGAGCTGGAGCGCCAGGAGCGCGAAGCGACCGGCATCCGTTCGCTGAAGATCGGCTACAACAAAATATTCGGTTATTATATCGAAGTGACGCGCAGCAACCTCGGGTCGCTGCCGGAGAACCGCTACGAGCGCAAGCAGACGCTGGCCAATGCGGAGCGGTTCGTGACTCCGGAGCTGAAGGAGAAAGAAGCGCTTATTCTCGAAGCCGAGGAGAAGATGGTCGATCTCGAGTACGACCTGTTCATCGAGCTGCGGAACAAGCTGGCCGGCGAGGTCAAACGTCTGCAGCTGCTGGCCGAGACGATCGCCACCGCGGACGTGCTCCAGTCGTTTGCGGCGGTAAGCGCCGCTTACCGGTACCGCAAGCCGGAATTGTCCGGCCAATATGAGTTGAACGTCGAAGACGGACGTCATCCTGTCGTGGAAGCGATATTGAAGGACGGCTCGTTTATTGCCAACGATACCCAGATGGCGGCGGACGACGGCCGCGTGCTGCTGATCACCGGACCGAATATGGCGGGGAAGAGCACGTACATGCGCCAAGTGGCGATGATCTGCATCATGGCGCAGATCGGCTGCTTCGTCCCGGCGGAACGTGCCGTCGTGCCGATCGTCGACCGCATCTTCACCCGAATCGGCGCTGCGGACGACCTCGTCGGCGGACAGAGCACGTTCATGGTCGAGATGATGGATATCCGGACGATGACCGCCAAGGCAACCTCGCACAGTCTCGTCATTATCGACGAGCTGGGCAGAGGCACGTCAACCGCCGAAGGGATGGCGATCGCGCAGGCGGTCATCGAATATTTGCACGACCGGATCGGCTGCAAGACGCTCGTATCGACTCATTTTCACGAGCTGGCTCACCTGGAGGAGACGATGTCCGCGCTCCGCAACCATTGCATGGCCGTCAAGGAAAGCGGGCAGGACGTTACGTTTTTACGCAAAATGATCCGCGGAGCGGCAAGCACGAGCTACGGGATTTACTGCGCGCGGGTCGCCGGGCTTCCGGACTCGATTATCGACCGGGCTTATGACTTGCTGAACCGGTTCGAGGCGATCTCCTCGGTCCTGCAAAGTCCCGGCGAAGCGGCGGCCTCCGTCGAGGAGGCGCTGAGGCAAAACGAGACGAAGCCGTCCTCACCGCCGTCCGCCGCTGTGCAAGTGGAATTTTCGCAACCCGACAGGGTGATGGAAGCTTCGCCTATCGTGCAGCTCAGCCTGTTCGGCGAAGGCGAGAAGTCGGACAAGCCCGGGGGCAAGACGAAGACCAAGTCGGAGCTTGCCGCCGAGAAGCTGGTGGAGCAGCTGAAGTCAGCCGATCTGATCAATATGACGCCTCTTCAGGCGATGAATTTCCTGTACGAACTAAAGCAGAAAGCATCTGCAGACCTAAAATAACGAGGAGGGCTCCACATGAAAAAAGCCCCGGTATCCGGCTTCTTGAAACGACTGCCCGCATGGAGCGCTTCCCTCGCTCTGTTCGGCGCCCTGATGTTCCCTGCCGCCGTTTCGGCGGAACAGGCGACGAAGGAGCAGCAATACAAGGAAGTGTATCAGCTGATCCATCAGATGCATATTAACGGTTCGTCCGTCAAAGAATCGGAGAACGGTTCGATCGAAGAACTGATCGGTTCGCTGAACGATCCTTACACCGATTATTTCGACGAGAAGGAATGGAACTCGTTCAACAATTCCATCCAGCTGAACTACCCCGGCATCGGCATGCGGCTCGGCCACGATGAAGGTGGCTATATCGCCGTTCAAATTTTCGAAGGATCGCCGGCCGAGAAGGCCGGGATGAAGCGCGGCGACTATATCGTAGCCGTAGCGGACAAGCCGACGGCGGACATGACGCTTAATGAGGTTACGGAACTCGTCCGCGGGCCGAAAGGAACGGAAGTGTCGATTACGGTCCGACGCGGCGGCGAGGAGCTGAACCTGAAGCCGAAGCGGGGGCAGATCCACCTTCCGGTCGTTGACGGCGGCATGATGGAAGGGCAGATCGGTTATTTGAACATTGACAGCTTCTCGGAAGATGCCGACGAATTGTTCGCCTTGATGCTCTCCGACCTGAAATACCGGAAAATCAAAGGACTTGTCGTCGATTTGCGCGACAACCCGGGCGGATATTTGGAAACGGCGAAGCATATCGCCGAGCAGTTTATCCCGGAAGGGGTCCTGATCCATACCCGTGATCGTGACGATATCGATGAACCTCTGGAGATCCTGAACGGCAAAACGGTAGAATTCCCGGTTGTAATTCTCGTCAATGAAAACAGCGCAAGCGCATCCGAAGTGTTAACGGCCGCTATGCAGGATTATCACAAAGCAACGGCTGTGGGCACCAAGACATACGGGAAAGGCAGCGTACAGGGGCTGTACCCGCTCGAATCCGGCGGCGTGCTGAAGCTGACGATCCAGGAATATTTGTCGCCGAAAAAACGTACGGTCAACAACGTCGGATTGACGCCGGATGTGAACACCGAAGGTTACGTCCCGCAGCTTCTGATCGGTCTTCATACGGCCGGACTTAAGGAGCTTCGCCTCGAAGTGTTCCGGCACACTTACAAGGTGAACGGCTTGGAATTTTTCGATGTCGGTCTGCCCCGCCTGAAGCTGGACGACAAAGATTATTTGCCGGCCCGGGTATTGGCCGCCTTCGCAGGCAAACCGCTGGAGTGGAACGATACCGCGGCGGGAGTCGATATCGGCGCCGGAGCGGAACGTATCCTGTTCGACGCGAATTCGGGCTTCCGCATTGTAGAAGGTACCGGTTTTATCGAGCTGGCCAAGTTTAAGGAGAAGTTCCCCGGAATTGAATGGACGAGCGATGCAGAGAAAACGGTGCTGACCACGAAAGGAAACGGGGTTTAATGGGAAAAATTAAAGTGCTGGACGAGCATGTGGCAAACCAGATCGCGGCGGGCGAAGTAATCGAACGTCCGTCGTCGATCGTGAAGGAGCTCGTCGAAAACTCGCTTGATGCGGGGAGCACCCGAATAGATGTGACGGTTGAAGAGGGCGGCCTACAGCTGATTCGCGTAACCGACAACGGGTCGGGCATCGCTACGGAAGATTGCGAGGCCGCTTTCTTCCGTCATGCGACGAGCAAAATCGAGAGCGGCAAAGATTTGTTCCATATCCGCACGTTAGGGTTCCGCGGAGAGGCGCTGCCGAGTATCGCCGCTGTCTCCAAGGTGGAGTGCGTCAGCGCTGCGGAGACGGGCGGACTCGGACGCAAGCTGATTATCGAGGGCGGTTCCATCAAGGCGTTTCAGGAGACGGCTGCTTCCCGCGGCACCGATATGACCGTCAGGGAGCTGTTCTACAACACGCCGGCACGGCTGAAATATATGAAGACGATCCAGACGGAGCTCGGGCATATATCCGATTATATGTACCGTCTGGCGATGGCGCACCCCCATGTCGCGTTCAGCGTGAAGCATAACGGCAATCTGCTGCTGCAGACGCTGGGCAACGGTGATGTGCTGCAGGTGATGGCCGCCGTATACGGAACGTCGACGGCCAAGGCGCTGCTTCCCGTCCAAGGGGGGAACGCCGACTATACGCTGAAGGGATACGTCAGCCGTCCCGATGTCACCCGTTCGAACAGACAAGGGATGACGATTGTTATGAACGGCCGCACTATCCGAAATTACGCGGTGTCGGGCGCCGTGATGAGCGCCTATCACACGCTGCTGCCGATCAACCGGTATCCGATCGCGGCGCTGCATATCGGCATGGACCCGTCGCTGGTCGACGTAAACGTCC
Organism: Paenibacillus sp. MAH-35; assembly: GCF_058135425.1. Taxonomy (NCBI): domain Bacteria; kingdom Bacillati; phylum Bacillota; class Bacilli; order Caryophanales; family Paenibacillaceae; genus Paenibacillus; species Paenibacillus sp. MAH-35. The sequence continues at coordinate 15,045 of NZ_JBYUPU010000008.1, read as the reverse complement.
ATCCGGCCAAGCTGGAGGTCCGGTTCAGCAAGGAGCAGGAGCTCGTCCGGTTTATCGAAGATCAGATTCGGAGTATACTAAGAGGTCAGGTTCTTATCCCGCAAGCCTCCAGACCGACGCCAAAGGCGGCTGTCGTCCAGGAGCGGATGGAGCTGTACCGGAGCGCCCCGGCTCCGGACGCGCTGACGGATCATCCGCTTCCGGAGCCTCCTCCTCTTCCTCGCATTCCGGATGAGCGCGACACTGTGTCGGAAACGGTCCAAGCGCCGGAGCAATTACCGGTGGGCGCGGCACGGCCCGATTCGGAGCAGAGGGAGGCGGCGAAGCCGGCGCCTCCTTTCGTGAAGGAGCCGTATCCGGGTGCTGCGAAGGAGTTTCGCGAGCCGGTACGCCAGCCGGTTAACCCGTATTCGCAGAAACAAGCCGTTTCCCGCGAGCCTGCCTATCCGGTGCAGCCGAAAAACGGGCTCTCTTACGACAAGCTGGTTGACATGCTCCCGGCGAAGGAGGATGCCGCGGAAACGAAACCCGCTGCTCCGCAATTTCCGAGACTGGACCCGATCGGCCAGATGCACGGTACCTACATAGTGGCGCAACACGAAAACGGCTTGTATCTGATCGACCAGCATGCGGCCCATGAGCGGATCAATTACGAGTTTTATTACGAGAAATTCGGCAAGCCGGCCGAAGCGAGCCAGCAGCTACTCGTGCCGATTACGCTGGAGTTTACGTCTGCCGAAGCGGACGTCATCCGGGATAAGCTGCCGGTGCTCGAACAGGTGGGAGTCTATCTCGAATCGTTCGGAGGCGGCACGTTTCTGGTCAGGGCGCTTCCCTACTGGTTTCCTGCCGGAGAAGAAAAGGCTCTGGTGGAGGAGATGACCGAATGGCTGCTGGCCGAGAAAAAATCGGTCGAGCTGACCAAGCTACGAGAGAAGGCGGCGATTATGTGTTCCTGCAAAGCTTCGATCAAAGCGAACCAATCGCTCAGCACGACCGAGATCGAAGCGCTGCTCGACAGGCTGGCCGCTTGCCGCAACCCGTATACGTGCCCGCACGGCCGTCCGATCGTGGTCAGCTTCTCCACTTATGAGCTGGAAAAAATGTTTAAGCGGGTGATGTGATGCTGGTTACGACTTCCTACTCCCCTTCGCCCGATACGGAAGCGCGCGCGAAGCGGCTGGCAGTGGAACTCGGAGTCCGTTATGTTCCGCGAGGCACTTCATCGGTACGCAGATTGGGCGAACGCTACCGCGATTCCCGTTTTATGCTGGTGTCCGAACGGGAGCTGCACTATTACGGAGACGGGGACGCTCCGCTTTTCTTCCATCCGTCCCTTTCGTTTGTCCGTGTGAAAAGGCTGATGAACGGAGAGAACGACGGACTGATCGAGATAACGGGAGCAAAGCCCGGAGACCGGATTCTCGATTGTACGGCGGGACTCGGTGCGGACTCGATCGTGTTCTCGTATGTGGCCGGCGCCGAAGGCAGCGTCACCGCGGTCGAGAGCGAGCCCGCGTTGTATACGATCGTCAAGGAAGGGCTCGCTTCCTACGTGACTCATCTGGAGCCTTTTAACGAAGCGATGCGAAGGGTGCGGATGAAGCTGGGACATCATCTGGACGTGCTCCGGATGATGCCTGACGACAGCTGCGACATCGTCTACTTCGATCCGATGTTCCGGCAGCCGGTCGAGGAGTCGAGCGGCATCGGCCCGCTTCGCCAGGCCGCCAATCACGAGCCGCTGAAGGAGGAAGCGATCCGCGAAGCCGTCCGAGTCGCCCGCCGGAGCGTCGTGCTGAAGGAGCACCGCGACAGCGGGGAGTTCGAGCGGCTCGGGTTCCATCAGCCAGCGCGCACCCGAACGAAAATTGCATATGGAGTGATTCACCCTTGACGGAAACGGAAAAGAAACCGGAGCTGCTCGTTCTCGTCGGACCGACGGCAGTCGGCAAAACGAAGCTGAGTCTGGAGCTGGCCGGCCGGTTCGGCTGCGAGATTATATCCGGAGACTCGATGCAGGTATACCGGGGGATGGATATCGGAACGGCCAAAGCGACGGAGGAGGAGCGCTCGCTCGTTCCCCATCATATGATCGATATTCATGATCCGGATTATCCGTTTTCGGTCGCGGAGTTTCAGGAGCGGAGCCGGGCTTTGATCGAAGAGATAAGCAGCCGGGGCAAGCTTCCCTTTATCGTCGGAGGAACGGGGCTTTACGTCGAATCGGTATGTTACGATTATCAGTTCAGCGAGGGCGGTTCGGACGACGAATACCGCCGCGAGCTGAACGAGTACGCGGATCGTTACGGGGAAGAGGCGCTGCACGACAAGCTGAAAGCGATCGATCCTCCGTCCGCGCAGCGCATTCATTCCAACGATCGCAGGCGCACGATCCGGGCGCTTGAAGTGTACCGATTGACCGGAATCCCGCAATCCGAACATTTGGCCCGACAAAAAAAGCAATCTCCTTACGAACTATGTATCGTCGGGCTGACGATGGAGCGCGATCTGCTGTACGAGAGAATCGAGCAGCGGATCGATCTGATGATGGAGCAGGGGCTGGTCCGGGAAGTGGCGTCGCTTCTGGACAAAGGGTATTCGACCGATCTCGTTTCGATGCAGGGTCTCGGTTATAAGGAAATTGCCGGATATGTGACCGGGCAGTACGAGCTGCCGCTGGCCGTAGATCTGCTGAAGCGGAATACGCGGCGGTTTGCAAAGCGCCAGCTTTCCTGGTTCCGGCATATGAAGGACATACGCTGGGTCGACGTGACGGAGCCAAATATTTCTGCGCATTTGCAAATAATTAGTGATATAATAGCAGGAAAGTTTCCACCCGATCCAGAATAAGTAGGGAGCAATCCGAATAATTCCGGCATACGTCCGTGGAATTTTATGATTCGAAACGATTAGGGGGTACTCTTTTCATGAACAAGTCGATCAATATTCAGGATACGTTCCTGAACCAGCTTCGCAAAGAGAGCATTGCAGTCACCGTCTATTTGACGAACGGCTTCCAAATTCGCGGATACATCAAGGCGTTTGACAACTTCACGATCATTATCGACAGCGAAGGCCGTCAGCAGATGGTGTACAAGCACGCGATCTCGACCTTTACGCCGCAGCGTCCGGTATCGCTGATGCCTCAAGAGCCCGCCGCCGAATCCTGATCGTGAGGGAACCCGCTTTCTGCGGGGCCAAGACGTGCGGATGAAACTTTTTGCGCCTCCGTTACGTTTAATAAATGAACAAGTAAAGAAGCAGAGCAACCCCATCCGGGTTGTTCTTTTGCTTCAATCGGGTAAGGAGGGAGTCGGACGATGAGCGCAACACGGAACTCCAACGCCAATCAGCCGAAAAAACAACCGAAAAAAAGAAAGGCGAAAAAGAAGTTTCGTCCGAAAAAGCTGCTTGTCTGGTTTTTGATTACGTGCGCGCTTGGCGCTTTTTGCGCGATGGCGGGATATATCGTAATCATGCTGAACGGGGAAAAGTATTATGAGGAAAATAAAGATAAGATGGTGATGGCCGACGCGGCCATCGTGTACGACAGAGACAATCAGGAAGTGATGACGCTTGCCAGGGAAAACCGTGAGCTGGTGACGATGAGCGAAATTCCGGACAAACTGGCTCAAGCGTTTATCGCAACCGAAGACAAACGGTTTACCGAGCACAACGGGATCGACTTCTGGTCGATCGGCCGCGCGCTGTACAAGGACATTATGCACCGCAGTCTTGTTGAAGGCGGCAGCACGATTACGCAGCAGCTGGCCAAAAACATGTTTTTGGACGCCGACAAGACGATTTTCCGCAAAGCGAATGAAGCCGCCATTGCGCTGGCCCTGGAGCGGAATAAGACTAAAGAGGAAATATTGGAAGCCTATATGAACCGGATTTATTTCGGCAATCGGGCTTATGGCGTCAAGGCGGCAGCGAAGCTGTATTTCGGCAAATCTGACCTGACATCGCTCCAAGTATGGGAAATGGCTACCTTGGCGGCGATCCCCAAGGCGCCGTCGTATTATAATCCGATCAGCGATCCGGAACGTTCCAAAGAAAGACGCGGCGTCGTTCTGCAGCTGATGAAGGACCAGGGCTACATTACCGAGGAAGAACGGGCGAATGCGGCCGCAGTCGTATACGACTACAAGCCTCCGACCAAGAGCAACCAATACGCCGCCTTTATCGATTACGTCGTTAACGAAGCGGTCGAGAAAACCGGTAAAACCGAGGATGAGCTGCTGCGCGGAGGATACAAAATCTATACGACGATGGATCAGACCGCGCAGAAGGCGATGGAGCAGGCTTACGCCAACGACAAGCTGTTCCAGGCCGACGGTCCGAAGCAGCAGATGCAAAGCGCGATGGTCATCGTCGATCATAAGACAGGCGGTATTATCGGCATGATCGGCGGCCGGGACTACAAGACCAAAGATATGAACCGGGCCGTCCGTCCGCGGGCGCCGGGCTCGTCGTTCAAGCCGATTACTGTGTTCGCCCCGGCGATGGAGTACGACTTCAACAAGTACAATCCGTATACGATGCTGAAGGACGAGAAGATGTCGTTCGGTGGTTATTCCCCTTCCAATTGGGATAACGTGTACTTGGGACAAATGAGCATGAAGCAAACGATCCAGAAGTCCGGCAACGTCGCCAGCGTATGGCTGCTCAACGAAATCGGTGTGAAGCGGGGGATGGACTTTTCCAAAAAGATCGGAATCCCGCTTGACGAAACGAAAGACCGGAATCTCGCGATCGCCCTCGGCGGATTGACCAAGGGCGCTACTCCGCTCCAGATGGCTGCGGCTTACGGCGCGTTTGCCAACAACGGTCAACTGAACGAAAGCCATTCGGTGTTGAAAATCGAACGTGCAGGCTCGGAGGTTTACACGTACAAGCCGGCGAAGCCGGAACAAGTGATGAGCGCGAGAACCGCATGGTATATGACCGAGATGCTTAAAAACGCCGTAGATAACGGCACGGGAGCCAGCGCCAAGATGAACCGGGCGGTAGCCGGCAAGACGGGCACGACCCAGCTGGATTTGAAAGGGCTGGAGAAATATAACCGCGACGTCTGGTTCGCCGGGTATACGCCGGAATGGTCGGCGGCGATCTGGATGGGCTTCGATACGACCGACACGCAGCATTACGTGAAGGACGGCAGCGCGCGGCCCGCTATTTTGTTCAAGGAAGTTATGACGAAGGCGCTTGTGAATTATAAGCCTTCGCAGTTCGTGAAGCCGAAGGGCATCGAGGATATCAGCGCACCGCCGCCAACCGTCAGCGATCTGGCCGGCACCTACATCAAGGAAGAACAAACCGTCAAACTGACCTGGTCTCCGGTCCAAGGCGACAATATCGTATATAAAGTGTTCCGCAAAGGAACGAAGGACAGCGAGCCGAAGCTGCTGGCCAGCTCGGCGACGCCGGAGCTGCGCGATATGGCGATTCCGGGCGACAAGTACGAGTATTACGTAGTTCCGTACAACTCGGCAACGAGCATAGAAGCGGAGAAGTCCAATATCGTTACGGTCGAGATTCCGGCAGGCGGCAATCAAGGCCCCGGCGAGGGGAACGGGAATAACGGCAACGGCAATAACAATGGCAATAACGGTAACAATGGCAATAATGGCGGCAACGGAAATACTAACGGCAGCGGAAATACTAACGGAAACAACAACGGCAGTAATAACGGAGGCAACAATAGCAATAACAACGGTAGTGGAAATACTGGTGGAAACAATACCGGAAACAACACCGGAAATAACACGGGCAACAACACAGGTAACAACACAGGTAACAACACGGGTAACAACACAGGTAACAATACTGGCAACAATACCGGGAATAACACCGGAAATAACACGGGCAACAACACCGGCAACGGCACTGGAAGCAATCCCGGAGGTTCGAATTCAGGTGCCGGGACCGGCAGTTCAGGCACAGGAAGCGGAACGGGCAGTACATCCGGCGGCAACCAGACCCCGACGGGCTCCGTCGGTACAGGGGGCGGAAGTACGCAGCAGCCGGTTCCAAATCCGAATCAAGTTCCTAATCAGACCCGATAGACGGTATCGGATACGATCTGATTACTCGGTTATACTCTAACCCTATTGAATCGGCTCGAAGCACATGCCGCTGTGAACGGTGTGTAAGAACAAAAACTCTAACGGACACAGCGGTCGTTATTACGGTGAATTTCGATCCATTTGACTTCTAACGGACATGAATGCAACTATTTGGTGAGAAATGTTACTTTTAGAGGTGGTTCGGAGTAAATAAGCGCTGTGGTGAGACTGTCGATTCATTGTGTAGAAGTGTTAGCAGACCGTTCCAAGTGAAAAGTTACCTTCTTCTGCTCAGACAGGTTGTCCGGAATCCCTTGATTTCATAAGGATTGTAAGGTAGGGGATTCCAGACAAAACTCGCCAGAAGGTAATCTTTTCCCTTTCCACTTGGTTGTCCACATTGAATCGACAGCCTCGTGGTGACCGTTACATTTAAAAAAACTGTTTTTTCAGCGAAATAGCCTCTACTATGTCCGTTAGAGTATGGTTTAGCTTACATTCCGGGCTCATCTTCATTTTAATGCGGAGAAGAACAAAAACATTCTGATCTCTTAAGAAAAGCTTTTAAACGAAGCCTTTACCACGCTAAACGATCCTGCGTAAGAGGCAGCTTTTCTTGGTTCAGAATGTTTGGATTCGCTTATTCACATCGATGCTTTATCACTTTAGAGAACTTAAACATTCTGGCGACAAGAAAAACCGGCAGGGCAGTTCCCCTTGCCGGCCTTTTTTGTGCCATTTAAGCCAATATGGAATCGATCTTTGCCAATTCCTCGTCGCTGAAGCCCAGGCGATTTAATGCCGCGACATTTTCTTCGATCTGGGATACCCGGCTGGCGCCGATCAGGGCGGAAGTTACTTTGCCTCTTCGAAGCACCCAAGCCAGCGCCATTTGCGCAAGCGTCTGGCCGCGTCCTTCGGCAATCTCGTTCAGAGCGCGTATTTTCGCAATTTTGTCGTCGGTCACATCTTTGGATTTCAGAAATCCGGTCACTTTGGCCGCGCGCGAATCTTCAGGAATTCCTGAAATGTACCGGCTCGTAAGCAGCCCTTGGGCGAGCGGGCAAAAGGCGATCGTGCCTGCCCCTGTTTCGTCCAGCACGTCCTGCAAACCGTTTTCGATCCAACGGTTCAGCATCGAATAGGAAGGCTGGTGAATCAGCAGCGGCGTGCCGAGCTGCTTCAATATTTCGGCGGCACGGGCCGTTTGCTCCGCATTGTACGAAGAAATCCCGACATACAGCGCTTTGCCTTGACGCACTACGTGATCGAGCGCTATCATCGTTTCCTCCAGCGGAGTGTCCGGATCAGGACGATGCGAGTAAAAAATATCGACGTAATCGACGCCCATCCGCTTCAGACTTTGATCGAGGCTGGAAACTAGATATTTCCGCGAACCCCAGTCCCCGTATGGTCCCGGCCACATATGATAGCCCGCTTTCGTCGAGATGACCAGTTCGTCGCGATAACCGGCAAAATCCGTTTTGAGAATCCGACCGAAATTTTCTTCCGCGCTTCCCGGAGGTGGACCGTAGTTATTGGCCAAGTCAAAATGCGTAATTCCGAGATCGAACGAACGGCGAAGCATCGCCCTCATGTTCTCCAAATAATCGACTCCGCCGAAGTTGTGCCACAGCCCGAGCGAGATCGCGGGCAGCTTCAGTCCGGAACGTCCGCACCTGTTGTATACCATCGATTCGTACCGGTCGCTTGCAGGAGTGTAGGTCATTGTTGTTGTCACGCCTCCTCTATGTAGAGATCCTCGCTACTACCTCTTCATCATAACGGTTTCGTCCGTCCTGCTGCAACAACGGATCTCGGTACGCCGATTTTCAGGCGCGCATTCGATTCGCTTCCACCTTCAAGTAGGATTCCGGAGCTCCTTTGTCGAAGTAAGTCAGGATCGATTCGGCAATATCAACCATACAGGTGACGACATGCAGAGACTGGTTTCCTTATTCGCCGCACAGCCGTTCAAAAGCTTTCAGGTGCGTATGTTCCTTTATTTGATTATAATCGGATCTGTTCCGGTTTGTATTGCCTTAACGTTTTTTTACGTCCAGTCGGCGGAGCGTACCGAAGCGGAATGGAAAGCGGCGGTATCGGCCAAGCATGACCGGGTCACGCGCCAGCTGGAGAAAGAAATGCGGGAGCTCGAATATGTATATAGATCGCTCCTGGAAACCCCCGGGTTGGAACTGTGGCTCAAATCCGGCAAGTCCGGCTTGGAAGAGGAAGACGCCGCGATGCGCAGAGTGAAGGAATCGATCGTACATTCAGCCTCGTACCGGCTGGAGTACCGGAAACATATAATTGATTTTTGCTTTGCGATCGAAGAGGGCAGCTCGTTCTGCGCGGCTGGCAGCCCGTTCGACTACGAATCGCGCGCTTCGAGGATGCCGGTTAACCGCTCCGACTTTTTCGTACGCGAAGAAGGCCGCAACCGGATGTCCTGGGTCGGTCCCTTGTACGGTTCGGACTATTATGTGGACGGCTCCATTCGAATCTTGGCGGATATGACCCGTATACTCGACGAGATGCGCGGCGACAGCGGCTTATCCAATCTGGCGCTGTGGGATCCGGATACTGGTTCCGTGCTGTTCGAGAGCGGAACCCGGCAGCCCGGTACGGAGCAAGGCACGTCCTTGTTTCTTTCGGAGAAAGACGCTTTCTTGAGAGCGGGACCGGATGTGATCGTCTCCCAGAGGCCGTTATCGGTACCGGGACAGACGTGGATGAGTTATGTTGAAGTCCCGAATACGGACGGGATGGCGCTGAAATCAACGATGCGCAACACGGTGATCGTCTTTTTCACTATCGTTCTCGCGGTGTCTATCGTCAGCTCCGTATTATTCTCCGCTTTGTTCTCCCGCCCGCTGCACTCGCTGCGCCGGCTTATGAAACGTGCCGAATCGGGCGATCTGAAGGCGTACTGGACTTCCGGTAGCGTGCGTGAGATCGACGAACTGGGAAACAGCTACAACCAGATGCTGAATCGTCTGGAGGAGACGATCAAGCAGGCGAAGCTGGAGGAGTCGCTTAAGAAAGAAGCGGAGATCGAAGCGCTGCAGTATCAGCTGAATCCGCATTTTTTGTACAATACGCTGAATACGATCAAATGGGTGGCCAAAATCCATAAAACGCCGCAAATATCCGACGCGGTCAGCGCGCTCGTTCGTCTGCTGCAGGCGAGCCTCGGCAAGAAGGGCGATTTTCTTACGCTGAAGGAAGAGATTGCGCTGCTGCGCGACTATATGGCGATCCAGTCGTTCCGTTACGGCGATCTGGTGAAGCTGAACCTCGATGTCGATCCGCTTGCCTCCGTTTGTCTCGTGCCGAAGCTGATGCTGCAGCCGCTGGTCGAAAATGCGCTCATTCACGGGCTTGCGAACAGTCCCCGCGAAGGGGAGATTACGATTCGGGCTTGGCTCGACCGCGATATGCTGCTGTGCCAGGTACAGGATAACGGCATAGGCATAGCCGAGCCGGACGGGGTTGTGAATCCGCAGCATAACCCTGCGAGCAGCAAGGAACGAATGAGCGGCATCGGCTTGCGCAATATCCGGGAGCGAATTAAGCTGTACTACGGGCCGGATTACAAGATGCATGTGTTCAGCAAGTTGAATGTGGGGACTACCGTCCGTTTGTCTTTGCCTATACACCGAAATGAGGAGTCCTGATTATGAATGTGTTGATCGTCGACGATGAGCCGATTATCCGGATCGGCTTGCGAACGCTGGTCGACTGGGAGGAGCACGGCTTCCATCTGGTCGGCGAAGCCTCCGACGGCATAGAGGCGCTGGAATGTTTCCGCAAGGAACAGATCGATATTGTAATAACGGATATTCGGATGCCGCGAATGGACGGCCTTGCGCTGATGCGCGAAGTGAAGGAATTGCAGGAAGACGTAGGGCTTCTCGTCCTCAGCTGCCTCGACGATTTCTCGCTCGTGAAGGAAGCGATGAAGCTCGGCGCCCAGGACTATATCCTGAAGCCGACGATGGAGCCGGACGGGCTGGTCGACATTCTCCGGTCGGTGCGCGCCAAGCTGGATGAAGAGCGCCATACGAAGCGGGTTATCGCGGAATGGCAGGAGCAGCTCAAGCAGTCGAAAGCGTATCGTCTCGCCGATTGGCTGCGTCAATACGTGCAGGCCGGCGTGGGCGAGGCAAGACTGGAGGCCGAGCTGTTTCAGCGGGGGGCGGGAACGTTCAGCATCTGGGTCGAGACCGATTCCGTCTTTCGCCCTTCCTTGGAGGAGTGGACGATCCCGCACAGTAAGGCCGTATTGAAATGGAGCGACAAAGTATGGATCGTGATGGGCGGCACCGACCGGAGCTTGTCCGAGAAGGAACGTCATGAATGGATGTTCGGATGCGCGCAAAGCGTGTATACGAAATTGAAGGAAGCCGCTCCACCGCAAGCGGATTGGTTTGTCGGGCTGGGCCCGGTGATCCCGAAGGCACAAGATTTCGTTCATGCACTCGCGGTTCATCGCCGGCAAGGGCACCGGTACTTTTATGGAGAAGCCGGACCGCTGATCGTTGACGATTTTCCCGCTGCGGAAGAAGCACCGCTACCCGTTCAGGAGCGAAACGACTTTTTGCGGGCCGTATCCAACGGGAACAAAGAAGCGGCCGGCCATTGGATCGAGATGATTGCCGAGTCCATCCGGCGCTATAAGCCTAACGTCGCCAAGCTTCAAAGCTTCGTATGCGATATGCTGGGCTTGGCGGCCGGCTTCGCCAGGCAGCAGTCCCGGCGAAGCGAAGACGAGCCTGAATCTGTGTCGCTGGAGCAGATCCGCTCCATCCCGCGGGCCGACTTGATGTGTTCGTTCATGGTCGAGGAAGCGGAGCAGCTGTGGGGAAGGCCGTACGGCGGAGAGCGCTCCAAAGCGTCGAACAATCCGTTTATCAAAAAAGCCGTCCAGTTCATGAGCGAGCAATACCGGCGCAACATCGGAACCGTCGATATCGCCGATCACGTGAAGCTGAGCCGCAGCTATCTCAGCGATTTGTTCAGCAAGGAGATGGGGGAGTCGCTGACTGAGACGTTAACCCGGATCCGTATCGAGGAAGCGAAGAAAAAGCTGCTTTCCGGCGAGATGAAAGTGTACGAAATTGCCGAAGCGGTCGGCTTCTCCGACCCGAAATCGTTTGCGAAGACGTTTAAAAGGCTTGTCGGCTGTACGCCGAAAGAGTTCGAGGCGACGCACAAATAGACACCTACAGGGTGTCTATTTTCAGGACGCCGCGAAGCTTTCACTGGCATCCTGGGATATCGGGGCCGCGCAACGCAGCCGGCCTTCTTGCGTATAACCTACTTAATCAATGCGGATGGAAAGGGGAAACCGATGGATCATGTGCACGGCTCGTACAACCTTTTTCTGGTCGCGTTATCTTATATTATCGCTGTAACTGCGTCTTATTCGGCTCTTGATCTGGCCGGAAGGATCGTCACCTCGAGAGGGAAGGCTCGCTCGATCTGGCTTGGGTGCGGAGCGGTATCGATGGGACTTGGCATCTGGTCGATGCATTTTGTCGGCATGCTCGCTTTTTCCTTGCCGATGGACGTATCGTATAAGTTCGGGCCGTTTGTTATGTCGGTTCTGCTCGCTATAGCCGTTTCCAGTGTAGCGTTGCATACGGTCAGCGGAACCGTCTTCGGCGCCAAGCAGCTGGTGGCCGCCTCGGCTCTGATGGCCGCGGGAATATCGGGGATGCATTACATCGGGATGGCCGCGATGACGGTTCAAATCACCTACAACCCGATGCTCGTCGCCCTGTCGGTCGCGATCGCGATCGCCGCTTCGCTTGCAGCCTTATGGCTGCTGTACGTTTTTCGCAAAAACCAGTCCCGTTACGTCGTCCTGTACAAGCTCGGCTGCGGCACTATAATGGGCGCGGCTATTGCGGGCATGCATTACACAGGGATGGCGGCGGCTACTTTCCGATCCGGCGACGGTCCGACCGGCGGGGGGATGCGGATTGAGCCCGGTATGCTCGCTTTGATTATCTCGGCAGGCATTTTGCTTACTCTTGGCTTCACGCTGTTCAGCGTCTATGTGAACAAGCGGCTCTCGCAAAAAGATTCGGCGATCAAACAGCATAAACGGTGGTACCGGTCGCTGTACGAAAATAATTCGGACGGGATTATATCGATCGATACGCAGGGAAAGATTATCAGCTTCAACCCGGCGGCTTCGATCCTTACCGGATTCACCGAGGCGGGATACAAAGATGCGCCCATCGCGTCGCTCGGCAGTGGAATCGCTGGGGGCCTCTCGGCAGATTCGAGTTATGAAACGACCTTCGTACGAAACGATAACAGCCGCGTGGAGCTGAGCGTGAATCCCGTTCCCGTCGAGATCGACGGGGAAGCGGCAGGCACCCATCTGTTAATCAAAGATATAACCGAAGAGAAACGTTCCAAAGAGATGATCCATTATCTGGCCTATCATGACGAGCTGACCGGGCTGCCGAACCGGCGAAAGTTCAACCAGCTGTTAGCGGAAGCGATCGAGGACGGGGAGAGGCGGGGTAGCCGGTTTTCGGTTATGATTCTTGATATCGACCGGTTCAAGCTCATTAACGATTCGCTCGGCCATACTTACGGCGATATGTTCCTGAAAGAAGTAAGCGAGCGGCTGCTCCTTAACGCGGAAGGGTTCGACGTATCAATCGCCAGAATGGGCGGTGACGAATTTACGATTCTGTGCCGCAGCGGTCAGGAATATAGCGGTGATACGGCGCGGCTTGCGGATCGGATCATCCGGTCGGTGCAAGTTCCTTACCGGATCAAGGACAACGATTATTATGTAACCGCGAGTATCGGAATCGCGGCCTATCCGGATCACGGCCTAATGTCCGAGATCTTGCTCCGCAACGCGGATACGGCCATGTATGAAGTGAAAAAACACGGAAAAAACGGCTATCGTTATTATTCACGCGAACTGGATTCCGGGTTGGCGGAGAAAATGGAGCTCGAAGCGGATCTGAGAAAAGCGTTGGAGCGGGACGAATTGACCGTTCACTACCAGCCGCAGTTCGACACGTCCGACCGGAGCATGATCGGAATCGAAGCGTTGGTCCGCTGGAATCATCCTGCCAGAGGATTACTGTACCCGAAAACGTTTATCCCGCTCGCCGAAGAGACCGGACTGATCTATGATCTCGGAACGTGGGTGCTGCGCGAAGCTTGCCGGCAAATGAAGGATTGGCACGATGGAGGAGGGCCGCGGATTCCGGTATCCGTCAATCTGTCCTCGCTGCAGTTTCACCAGAACAACCTGGTCGGTTATGTGACCCGCATTCTCGAAGAAACGGGGTTGGCGCCGGAATATTTGGTGCTGGAAATTACGGAGAGCATGATGATGGACCCGGCCACTTCGAAGGCGATCCTGGACGATCTGGCCCGGCTCGGTATCCGGATCAGTCTGGACGATTTCGGCACAGGCTACAGCTCGCTAAGCTACTTGAGGCAGTTTCCGATTCATAAGCTGAAGATCGACCGGTCGTTTATTGCCGACATCACGATGAACGACAACGATAAAGCGATCGTCGAGACCATTATCTCGATGGCCCGCCATCTGAATATGAACGTTATCGCGGAAGGAATCGAGACGGAGGACCAGCTGGAAATATTAAAAGCGAACGCCTGCAAGGAAATCCAGGGCTACTATTTCAGCAGACCGCTTCCGCCGGACGAAGTGGAGAAGACGTTTTGGACGCCGATCCAAGCTTAAACAAGGAGGACTGCAATGAAGGCGGCGATACTGACCGACATTCACGGCAACAGCCCGGCTCTCGAAGCGGCGCTTGGGCACATCGACGCAGCCGGCGATTTCGACCGGATCTACTGCCTCGGCGATCTGATCGGGATCGGTCCCGATACGAACGAAGTGCTGGAGCAACTGACGGCGCGTAACGACATGTTTTGTATCACCGGCAATCATGAGCAGGCTGTGCTGCGTATCATTCGGGGCGACGGGTGTTTGCCGGGGCACGAGCAAGCATTTGCCCATCATGAGTGGATCGCGGGACGGCTGGATTCCAAGTTTGTCCCGTATCTCAGCCGGCTGCCGCTTCAGGAGGAGGTGCGGCACGAGGGACGCCGAATCTTGTTGACGCATTACCATCTCGGGAACGACGGCCAATATGCGGCGATCGACCCCGATCCGGACGGCGTCAAGCTCGATAAGCTGTACGGAGATAGCGGCTATGATCTCGTCTGCTTCGGTCACCATCACCCTGTTCATTTGTTTAGAACAGTCCGCAGACAGTACATGAATCCGGGAGCCCTCGGCTGCAGCGATACGCCGGTCGCCCGATACGGCGTCGTCACGGTTCGGGACGGGGAGGTCGCGATCGAGCTGAAGGAAGCGCCATACGATAACAGTTTGTTTTTGCGATCCTACTCCTTGCTGAACGTTCCAGACGGGCCGTTTATTCTGAGAGCTTTCCATGGAAACCAGCATTTACGGCTGTAGGCCGAGGCGGGAGCGGGAGAAAGGGCGTCGCAAGCACAAGAACCCGGAGCGCTGTAAAGAACCTGCAGCTGACTGGCCATACAAGATGGACCGCGTCCGTAAGGAACGCGGTTTGTTAAGGTTTCAGAGCGAATTTCTGTACGAAAAAAAGCTATCTGATACGCCGGGTCCAGGCTTCGGGACAAAGGCTTCGCTTAAGAAGTTTTTCTTAAGCGGTTCAGCAAGTGCAGATTTGTGAATCGTGAATCATGAATCGTGACCGCCCGGCCCTATGCTTGTGGACAGGTGAGAAGGAAAGGGGCGGAATGGGATGGGGCAACCGACCGCCGTTTTGCAAGGAATAAGAGTGGTTTGCAGCACTAGCGTTGCAAAAACAGTAACATAGAACGTTAAGTTTTCATTTATTAGTAAACAAAGAACATTAATAACTTATTTTTACAGTCACTTTGGCGTGTAATCGGCCCAAAAAGGAATCTCAAACAA